>CAYYNF010000287.1:0-3009 GCA_964472695.1 uncultured Flavobacteriaceae bacterium | reverse complement strand
TCGTATTTAGGTATTGATGGAATACAATTATTAGATAATGATCCAGTGGATTGTAGCCAAAATCAAATATGTGAAGCTTTTCCATACTATACCATTCTAGATGTTAAAAACATACATTATCCTGATCAAGACGAAGTGTTATTTTATGAATCAGATGGTTTGCATGGTTTTGAAGATAACGAAGCTTACGAGAATAGCGATCACGTCTACCCAGAAATGGAATTATATGTCGAAATTACCCCAGGTTCTACTCGGGAATTACTTACTTTACCCGTAAATAATGAAGCACCTGGTGATTACGATGAAGAATATGAACAGTCTTTTAATATAACAGAAAATCCATCACCAACTATTGCTAATTTAAGTTTAACTACAAATGGTAATAATGTTACATGGCATGCAACTGCAACTACGAGTGAGCAATTAGCTTTAAATACTATTTTACAAAACGAAACTACCTACTATGCAGCCTATAATGGTGGTTATTGTAGGTTTCCAATATTTGTTGAAATAGAGATTGGGGATGTGATTATGGCAGGTTCACCTACATTTTGTATTAATGAAAATGCTACTTTAGCTGATATACCTGTAATTGACACTTTAGGAGCTGTATTGACTTATTTTGATGCACCAGGAGCTTTAGCTCATCAACTAGATATAGAAACTACATTATTAGAAAGTGATACATTATATTATGCTACACTATATGACCCAGTAACCAATTTTTATGATTTTGAAAATCAAGTTGAAATAGCTCCAACAGTATATCAAGTACCACCAGTTGGTCCTACAGAAGGCTTTACTCAGACTGTATATGTTTATGAAGGAGAAATACCAATAATTCAAAACATAATTATACCAGGTGTCGAGGGGTATTTGTTATGGTATGATAGTCCAGATAGTTCAAGTGCTTTACCTTTAGATTATCCAATAGAACCTGATGGTACATATTATGCAACTCAAAAAAATTTAGGGGCTTTATGTGAAAGTGATTCTAAGGTCGCAGTTACTGTTCAAATAGAGCGAGTTCCTCCTCCTCGTATTATTTTATGTGAAAAGTTTAGACCACAGCAAGGTACGGAATATGTTTTTTCGGGTTGGGTAAAACAACAAGGTGTAAGTATTTCGGATACGGTAACTACAAATATTATTGATGATGCTGATGTTAGCAATTTATTGCCAGATTTATTAAACCATATTTTAGATGAGTTTGTTTTCAAGCAGCCTATCGATGGTTTACCTACTCATCGTGACATTCCTAATGGTTATATTCCTGAAGCTGCTTCAAGAAAATACGATCCTTTATCTCAATATATTAACGAAAGTCCTAATGCAACATTAACCATTTATAACTTCAAATATTTATATGAAGGTGTAGATCAACTTAATGAGAATGATAACCCCGAGGCACATCACTATAAAAGAGCCGTCGGTTTTCAGTTTGCATTTAATGAATACGAAGATCTTAATCAATATGATGTAAGATACGTTACTCCTAATTATAATAATGGTACAAATGCTGTAGCTAATTCAGGAATTTCTAGTTATAATTCGAGTACTCCAGCTACTCCTAAACAATATTATCCGTTATTTAATTTTCAACAACCTAACAATATTGATATTAATTTTGAAACTCTCGAAATACAAGACGGTAATCTACAAGTAACCTCTAGTTTTAATGTGGCTACAACTAGTTCGTCATTATTAAATACAAATACAAATTCTTTTGTAGCTACTATTGGTAGTAACGTAAATACTTCCCGTTCAGTTTATTCTTATGCTCCTGATCCTAATTATAATGTTATGGAATATACGGAATCATTGGTACAGGTAATTTTTACAGATGAAGAGGGTAATGAGCTTGAAAATGCAGCATATACTTTTAATGTTGATGGAGTTGTAATTGATGGTTGGCAAAAATTTACTTCTAGATTTAGAGTGCCTTTTGAAGCCGAATTCATTACAATTAATCTTCTAAATACATCATCGGATAGTGTAAATTCATATTTTGATGATATTAGAGTGCATCCCTATGATAGTAATATGAAATCATTTGTATACGACCCTAAAACACTTCGTTTACAAGCAGAACTTGATGAAAATAACTTTGCAACTTTTTATGAATATGATAATGAAGGTGGACTTATAAGAGTGAAAAAAGAAACTGAACGAGGTATTTACACCATTCAAGAAACACGTTCTCATACTTCTAAAATATCTAATTAATTATGAGGTATTTAAAAATATATAAGCTTTTATTGTTTTTATGTGGTATTCAGTTTATGTATGCACAACAGAATACTAACATTGCATTGAATAATGCATTTAAACAGATGAAAGATGTTTGTAATTATAATTTAGATTTACTTTACAAAACTTCAATGTTTCAAAATAATCTGTGGATAGATATAGATAGTCAAAAAATACAAGTATTTAAGGATAATAATAAATTTTTGATTGAAGCTTTAAATTATCAAATGTATGTCTTAGATAATTATTTGATTACAGTGGACCAATCTCAAAAACAAGTGCTTTTACGTAACGTAAGTTTTAACACTACTTTGGATAGAATGCTATTATTGGATGACCGTATTCTTAATTTTTTTAAGATAAATAATACTATTCAAACTAATAATGTAATAAAATATCAATTAGTTCCAATACCGGTTAATGAAATGCCTTATGGTTTAAAATCAGTAACGGCTATTGATCTTTACGTTGACTCCGTTACAAATAGTTTTATCTGTCAGGATTTTTTTGCAAAATCTAACAATATAGCTCCAATTAAAATGAGCTTAAAATTTATTGATCGCCAAGAACAGGAACAACACATTCCTAATTTAGATTATTTTTTTGAACAAGATTCTGTCAACCAATGGCAGCTATCTTCATCGTATAACACTTACACACTTCGTACTAACTTAAAAAATACAACATTCTAATGAGACAATTATTACTAGGTATTTTAAGGTATTTAATATTATTACTAATTCCCTGTTACTTTTTATC
>CAYYNF010000286.1:0-3009 GCA_964472695.1 uncultured Flavobacteriaceae bacterium | reverse complement strand
TTTCTGCACAAACCACCCTCCATTACTTGACTTAAATTTCACGAAATAGATTCCTGATACTAAATTAGAAAGGTCAAATTCTTGTAATTTACTAAACTCCTTTAACTTCTTACCTTGAATATCATACACCAATAAAGTATCTACTATTTCTGAAGAAAATAATTTCTCCTCTACTAATGTAGGGTAAAAGGAAATAGTGTTTTTATCAACTACAAAAGTTTCGTTACTCAGTGTAACATCTGAAATAGCATAATAATCCGTATCACTACATCCGTACTCATTCGTATATAGCACCGTATAATCTCCTAAATTACTTGTATTAACAGGGTCAATATTTAATACTCTTCCTGTATACGAAAAATCATTAGGTCCTGTCCATTTATAATTAGCATCAGTAGCCACAGAAACACTACCGTTTTGCCTAACTTGTGGAGCAAATGTCACCTTATCCTCACCTACACTAACCTCTACCTCTGAGTTTGATGTCCAAGACGACCCTGTTATTCGAGACTGAATTACAATATCAGGGTCTACAGCTGGAGGATTAGCTCCTAAATAATAATGATTAGTGACCAACTCATCGCCCGAAACATCTTGATTTACATTATAAATTAAATTAAACAAACCTGTCTCGTAATCCAATTCAACCTGCCAAAAGTCTTTTCCATTCAAACTTTGATCTACTAACTCCCATTCACAGTCGTTCAATTTCCATAACTTTGGATTAGTAATATCTGAAAGTCCCGAAAATACGACTGGAACATATGACAAACCACCTGTAATAGAAACCTGTGCTGAATTTGCATTAGTACTTACGGTTAATGGATAAGTCGTACTAATCTCATTCATTGTAGAAGTAGCCTGAATTTTATTCCTAGTAGCATCACGATACATCAACTCCCATGAGTTACCATAATCAGTAAGTGCTTGAATTAAATTAGCATTCTCTCCCATATAATCTAAAGCTCTTTTAGGAAAAATCATAGAATCTAAATCAAACTCGACTACATCACCTGCATGAAAACTTGTAATTTCTGCTGGAGGCACTAAGCAGTAACTACTAACATACCTACCTCCTGAAACCCTACTTGAAACCCTTTCTCTAAAGTAAGGCGTGTTATTTTCAACCCCACCAAACGTAGCTTTGTAGTTTCTAATCACAAAACCTAAATTCCCAGGAATATTTAATTTAGTTGTAGACCCACTATCTCGCTCCCCGTCACCAGCCCATAACCAAGGATTAGCACCTGTTAAGGGTATAGGGTCTGTAGAATATCTGTTTATATCTGTAGTAGTTTGAGAAGGTGTAAATTCGTCTACTACCCCATCTTCATCTCCATAAACTAACACCCCATTATATTGCTTATTATAAATATCTGAACCTAAAGCATAAAAATCATACCTACTAAAAGAAGTGGCCTCTAAAGCTTCTATTTTTACTTTATAATGAACTCTATTATAATCATTTGATCTATTTAAATAAAAAGTATAAGTTGTTTTCATCTTCTTATCCGTAGATAAAAATGATACTGTAGTTTCTGTCAAATTCGGTCCATACTTATTAAATTCTGTTTTTACTTCGGACTGTATATCTTTCCCATTACTATTGTGATAATTTGAGAAATCCTGCCCTCCTAAATTTCCATTAAAAAAACAGCGATCGTTATTCTCTCCTCCATTATAGGCATTATTAGACGTTTTTAAGGGTCTCCAGTCAGTTTGATTTGCACTACCATACACATAATTAGGAGAATGACATAAATGCTCTGCCCAAGCCCCGTAACCCGCTTGCAACCACTGAGATCCACTTTGACTACTCACTCCCACCAAACTTAATTGATGTGAATATACCGCATACGTTTCTCCCCATAATGCCCCTGCTTTAGTATAATTACAATTTAACTCAGTATTTGCAGGAATTATAAACTCGGTATATAATTTTATTTGAGAACCTCCATAAAGCTGCTCTCTGTTTGAACCATGCCAATTTTTCGACACCTGAATATGAAGTCCTGATGGATCTTGATTTTGATTTCTTATAAGTGATGAAAAGCCTGTAGTATTACCTGGATTATTAAAACAGATCTTTACTTTCTTATCTCGATTTGTCGGGTTACTTATATTTAAAGCTATATTCTGTGAAACATCATTATTGTCACACACACGAGCTCCATGATTATAACCTTTCAAATTACTTACATAATAATATCCTTCATCTTCATCATAAGCTACGGTAGCTCCTGTGTCAGCTTCTGGTGCTGTTTGCTCGGCCGTAATGGTAACTGCATTTTCATTCTTTATAGGAGTGGTATACGCTGTTTTAAAATTTTCATTAATAGCATAAAAAACAAGACTTACATCATATTGTTGCCCTGCTACTAAATCTTCTGGTACTGTAGTAATAATTACTTCATTATCGATAACTGTAAACTCAGAAACATTAACACCTGCTTTTACAGAAAAACCTTTTCCTGATTCATCTTCAAAACCGTAAAAAGTTCCATTGGTAATCTTATTTTTATATTTTTCAGGTATTTTAACTGATAATTGTAATTGACCAGAGGTAATATCACTAGTTAATCTTAAATGATAAGTAAACTTAAAACGATCATGCCAATTAGTAAACTCTATTCCTGTAAACAAACCATCAGTTGGTGCTTCATTCGTAAAATCAATCTGATCAATCATCCTTCTATTACACCACTTTCCAAATTCAGGAAGTTGAGCATACATATTTCCATTATTATGATTACCCACAGGAGTGCTACTCTTTTCGTGGATAACCGTACCATTTTGAAGAATTGCATAACCAATATCACCTGAATATGTATTAAAGAAAAAATTAGTATGCTTTGTGTTATAAGCTTCTTCTGCGGTTAAATCTAATTCATTCAAACTTAATGAATGAATGCTAAGTGATGAATAATCAATTGACATTAAATAATCATTTGTAATATTTACCAACTTATAGTCATCTACATTATTAGCAGAAATAGCATCTGTTAAATA
>CAYYNF010000285.1:0-3027 GCA_964472695.1 uncultured Flavobacteriaceae bacterium | reverse complement strand
CCTTTAAGTAAATCTAAATGTTGGAGATTAGTTGAAGTAATTGAAAGAGCTAAGTAAAAATGGTACAACAAGAATCTAGATTAAAAGTAGCTGATAATACAGGTGGTAAGGAAGTACTTACTATTCGTGTATTAGGTGGTACGAAAAAGAGATATGCTTCTGTTGGGGACAAAATAGTTGTCTCAGTAAAAGAAGCAGCACCAAATGGAAACATAAAGAAAGGTGCTGTGGCAACTGCAGTAGTAGTTCGTACCAAAAAAGAAGTTCGTAGAGCTGATGGTTCGTATATTCGTTTCGATGATAATGCTTGTGTTTTATTAAATGCAAATGGTGAAATGAGAGGAACGCGTGTGTTTGGACCAGTAGCTAGAGAATTGCGTGACAAGTCATTTATGAAAATTGTTTCACTTGCACCTGAAGTGCTTTAAAATTTAATTGTAATGTCAAAATTGAAGATTAAAACAGGTGATCTTGTAAGAGTAATTGCAGGTGATAACAAAGGACAAGAAGGGAAAATTGTAAAGATTTTCAAAGAGAAAAATAGAGCTATCGTTGAGGGAGTAAATTTAGTTTCTAAGCATACAAAGCCTAGTGCTACTAACCCACAAGGAGGGATTGTAAAAAAAGAAGCAGCTTTAGATATTTCTAATTTAGCTTTAATAGATCCTAAGACAGGAGAGGTTACTCGTGTAGGGTACCGTATTGAAGATGGGAAGAAGGTTCGTTTTTCTAAAAAATCTAATGAAGTAATTTAGTTATGTCTTATAAAGTTAGACTAAAAGAAGAGTATAAGGACCGTGTTGTTACTGCTCTTACAGAAGAATTTAGCTACAAAAACGTAATGCAAGTGCCAAAACTTAAGAAAATTGTTTTGAGTAGAGGTGTAGGTGCTGCGGTAGCTGATAAGAAACTAATTGACTATGCTGTGGATGAATTTACACTAATCACTGGTCAAAAAGCAGTTTCTACTATATCAAAGAAAGATGTTGCTTCTTTTAAATTAAGAAAAGGAATGCCTATCGGTGCAAAAGTAACGTTAAGAGGAGATAGAATGTATGAATTCTTAGATAGATTGATTACAATTTCTTTACCTCGTGTACGTGATTTTAACGGAATCAAGGCAACAGGATTTGATGGAAGAGGTAACTATTCAATGGGAGTTACTGAACAAATCATCTTTCCTGAAATTGATATTGATAAAGTGAATAAAATCTCAGGATTAAACATTACTTTTGAAACGTCAGCGGATACTGATGCTGAAGCAAAATCATTATTAACACAATTAGGGTTACCTTTCAAAAAGAACTAGTATGGCTAAAGAATCAATGAAAGCACGTAATAAAAAACGTGTGGAACTTTATAAAAAGTGGGAAGCTAAAATCGAAAGAGTAAATGCTGAGTTAGAGCAAGGAAATATCTCTGCTGATGAAGCTGCTGCTAAAATCAAAAAGATTCAAGAGAAAAGGCCTCATAATTCGCGTAAAGTGAGACTTCATAATACTTGTATCTTGACAGGAAGACCTAAAGGTTATATGAGACAATTTGGAATTTCACGTGTTACTTTCCGTGAGATGGCAAATAAAGGTTTAATACCGGGTGTTACTAAGGCCAGCTGGTAAATAATATTAACTGGTAGTAGGTTCTATATTTTTATAGAAAACCGCTACCACAATTTTTTATAGATGAATACAGATCCTATTGCAGATTTTTTAACAAGAATCAGGAATGCGAATGCAGCGAAACACAGAGTTGTTGAAATTCCTGCTTCAAAATTGAAAAAAGAGATCACTAAAATTTTATTTGATCAAGGTTATATTTTAAGTTACAAATTTGAGAATAACTCGGTACAGGGTTCTATCAAAATAGCTTTAAAATATGACAAATTGACAAAAGAACCTGTAATCCAAGAATTACAACGTATCAGTACACCTGGTTTACGTAAGTATGCTGGATCAACAGAAATCCCACGTATTTTAAACGGTTTAGGAATTGCCATTGTATCAACATCAAAAGGAGTTATGACAGGAAAGCAAGCTCGTAAAGAAAATGTTGGTGGAGAGGTTCTTTGTTACATTTATTAACAGTAAAAAGGCAGAAAAATGTCAAGAATAGGAAAAAATCCAGTAACTATACCGTCTGGTGTCACAGTTGATGTGAAAGGAAATAACGTTACTGTTAAAGGAAAATTAGGTGAGCTTACTCAAGAGATTGGTGATATCTCTGCTAAAGTTGAAGCAAACAAAATATCTTTTGAGAGACCATCTGAGTCTAAAAATCATAAATCACAACATGGGTTATACCGTGCATTAGTGAATAATATGGTTAAGGGAGTTAGTGAAGGTTTTGAACTTTCTTTAGAGTTAGTGGGGGTAGGTTACCGTGCTTCTCACCAAGGACAAGTTCTAGATTTAGCTTTGGGGTATTCTCATAATATCGTAATCGATATTGCTCCAGAAGTAAAGGTTGAAACTATTTCTCAAAAAGGAAAGAACCCGATCGTAAAACTAACTAGTTATGACAAACAATTGGTAGGTGCTGTAGCAGCTTATATTAGAAAGCTACGTCCGCCAGAGCCTTATAAAGGAAAAGGTATTAAGTTTGTTGGAGAAGTATTATTAAGTAAAGCAGGGAAGTCTGCATAATAAGTAAGTTTATGGCATTCTCAAAAGAATCAAGAAGATCAAAGATTAGAAAACGTATCAGAGGATCTGTGTCAGGTACTGCTGAACGTCCAAGACTTTCTGTTTACAGAAGTAACAAAGAAATTTACGCTCAGATCATTAATGATGTAGATGGACAAACGCTTGCTGCTGCTTCATCTAGAGATAAATCTATTGCAGAGGCAACAGGAACAAAAGTTGAAATTGCTGGTTTAGTAGGTAAGGCTATTGCAGAAAAAGCTGTAGCTGCAGGAATTAGCAATATTGCTTTTGATAGAGGTGGTTACCTTTACCATGGTAGAATTAAATCATTAGCTGACGCAGCTAGAGAAGCAGGACTTAAATTTTAGAAAGTATGTATCAGAAA
>CAYYNF010000284.1:0-3029 GCA_964472695.1 uncultured Flavobacteriaceae bacterium | reverse complement strand
TGTAAAGAATTATTTGGTTGATAATTGATATCCTAAAACCCGATCGCGCAGTTTTACAAACTGTGCTCACAAACACTAATAATACAGCACGGATTAAATAATCTCATCCGTGCTATAATCATACAACAAGTCAACAAACAGATAATAAAAAAATAAAAAATGAGTACCAACGCATTTCAAAATGAAATCAGCTATACCAAGCTATTTCCAGATACAAAATTCAACAATATAGAAGACAATAGTGTTTTTAGTAGCTATGGTCCAGGAGCATTTTTGGTACAACTGCTAAAAATTGTAGAGCAGTATATAACTCCTAAAGAGGGTTTAAGCCTACAAGAGAGAAGACCCGATTTGTGGAATTTAAAATTAGATGAAAGTGCCACTAAGGAAGAGTTGTATTTAAAGAAGGTGGTGGAGTTGTTGGAGAAGAAAGCATGTGATATAGAAAATGCAGATAGCAAAGGATTATGGCAATCTATTTTTACCATAGGTTATGATTCTAAGTCAATTCGTTTTCACAAACACTTACATCAGGTAATATCAAGTTTCAAAACCTTAGATGTAAGTTGGCAAGAAGCTTTATTAACGTTTACTTCTACAAAAAAATATAGTGATGAATGGGTACAGGCCGTTTTAGAGTTCTCTGATGCTGAAATGGTAAGTATTAACAATCAACTTGTTTATTACAATAAAGATGGAAAAGCTATTTATTTCTTTCCAGAAGAAGAGGATTATATAAGTTATTTAAGTAACAGTTATATCAAGGAATTGAGCAATGGGACTTTCTATAATAAAATTCCTTGTTTGTTATTAGCAAGAGTTACCAAATGGTCTTTTGAAAAATTAGGTTTCGTTTTTGA
The DNA here is from genome assembly GCA_964472695.1 of uncultured Flavobacteriaceae bacterium. Taxonomy (GTDB): domain Bacteria; phylum Bacteroidota; class Bacteroidia; order Flavobacteriales; family Flavobacteriaceae; genus Aquimarina. The sequence goes on along the minus strand of CAYYNF010000284.1, from coordinate 2,169 downwards.
TTTTCTAAGAATCACACAAACCACCAAGCAAGCACTAAAACAAATAGCTCTATTAAAACATTTAGAAGAGCAGTTTAATACGAGTATTTCAGAAATTATAGACATAATAGGATTAAGTTCTACAGAATTATCTCATCCAAACCATCATACAGCCAAGGTAGTATTGCCATTACTATCAAAGGTAGAAATTTCATACCCTTTGTTTTACACATATTTGAAGGCAAAAAAAGGGGAAGTAAATACAGTAGAAATTCAAGATGTTGTTGATATTCTCGAATTACAAAAAACTGCTAACAACAATGGAGTTTCATTACAAACCTGCATTACTGTATTGTCGTTTATGTCTGTGAACGATTGGGGGAGTTTAAACGAATGGTGTACAAATGAGAATGAGAAATTATCAAAAGATTACAAGGAACTACTTCTTTCTAAAGACTATCAAAACTTAACTGAGAAAGAAAAAACTGAAGAAATTCATAAATCCTTAACAGATTTGTGTGCTGTCGATCTATCCCAATTTTTAGGGTGTTCAGAAAATATTGCAAGAAGTTATTTTGAAGGTCTATTCAAAACGGAGACTTATGCTTGTTATTATAATGGAAATATAGATATAGAGAATATTAAAGGTGCTATTCCTTATCTTTTATTGTTGGAGTCTTTATCAGGTGTTTCTAATGATTTTCCACATTTTGTTGGAGTTTATTCAGGTGAACAAAATGATGAGAATCAAGAGGTAGGTATGGATGTGTTTGATGATGATTCATCTAATACTACCAAAGTTGTTAAACAGATTGATTTAACCCATCTGTTAAATATATGTAATGTAGTACATAATACTCCTAGTGATCATTGGAGTTCTCTATTTGAAAATGATGGAATTACTAGTAAAACTTTTGTTGATTTTACAGTCAAAATCTTTAATCGATCAAAAAAAGAAATTGAATCGATCCTGAAAATAGAAGGTAAGTCTACGTTTAGTCCAATTGATATAGCTCAAAATCTATATCGTTTATATACTGCTTTTAATATATCGAATACAACTGGTTTACCCATACTTACTTCAAAAAGTAGCAAAGAAGTCAGTTTGGTACAACTAGATCAAATTCATCAATCAAAGGATATACCTGATAATGTTAAGTGGGATCAATGGGAGTTATTATATGAATTTGCAGGTAAATTATTATATTCAATAGAAAAACATAAGCCTGAACTTGTAGATGATTTAACAGGAGAGTTGTTAGCCACACAAAGAGATTATTTAGTTCCATTAGTAATAAAAGGATTAAAAAGTACCTATTCTGATATTAAGACTCCAGATCATTTATCGGATTATTTATTGATTGATGTGGAGGTGTCGGATATACTTAAAATTACACCTATTAATCAAGCTTTTACGGCTGTTCAAACGTATTTACAACGTTGCAAAACAGGACAAGAACAGTTTTCTTATAAAAAGGATATTCCAGCAGATTACTGGAAATGGATTCCTCATTTTAAACAATGGCAAGCACAAGAAAAAACAAAAGCTTTCCCAAGTAATTATTTACAGGCAGAAGTAAGTGATGGTGCTTCAGATTTATTTACAAAGTTTAAAAATACGTTACATCAAAAAGAAATCAATAAAGAGAATGTAGAGGAAGCTTTAATTAGCTATTTGTCTGATTGGGATGACTTAAACCATTTAGAAGTTGTAGATGCTGGTTGTTATGATGTGAAAGACCCTATTAATGGTGAAGTACCTACTTTGTTTTTGTTTGCACGATCTAAAAAGGAACAACATAAGTTTTATTATACTACAGCAACTGAGGATTTAAATGAAGAAAAAAGTTCTGAGAAAGCAAAGGAGATACAATTAAACTTTAGTGAATGGAAGAAAATAGATGTTTCGATTCAAAGTGAATTTATTACGGGGGTTTATTTTAATAATAAGTTACATGTTTTTTGGACTGAATTTTCTCAAATCAAGGATAGTGAAAAGTTTAAAGAAGGTAATAAAGCTTTTACTTTAAATTCTTATAAAATTTTGGGTATTCATCAAAAAATTGACTCATCTTGGACTGCTCCTAAAGAGTATTCTTCCTCGTTATTTAGTATTGAATCTTATTTCACAAGGCTTAAAATGGGGGGGGAGACTAAAGGTAACAAAGCAGATTTAAGTAAGTCTTATAA
>CAYYNF010000283.1:995-3080 GCA_964472695.1 uncultured Flavobacteriaceae bacterium | reverse complement strand
TTCTCAACCTAGAGACTGTGGTGGTACCAGTATAACAGTGATGTCTTCACGTATTTTAGTACCCTCTTCTACGATATTAAATCCGTGAGAGTAAGAAAGTGTTGCACCTTGTTTCATAAATGGTACTACTGCATTAACTACAGGTGTATGTTGCTTGTCTGGTGTAAGATTGATTACCAAATCCGCAGAAGGAATCAACTCCTCATAAGTACCTACAGTAAACCCATTCTCAGAAGCATTGATAAAAGACTGTCTTTTAGCCTCAATAGCTTCTTTTCTTAGCGCATACGAGATATCTAGGCCAGAGTCTCTCATGTTCAAGCCTTGGTTTAGACCTTGTGCTCCACAGCCAACGATAACAATTTTTTTACCTTTTAACGCCTCTACGCCATCAGCAAACTCTGACTGATCCATGAATTGAGCTGTCCCCAATTGCTCCAACTGTCTTCTAAGAGGGATAGAGTTAAAATAGTTTCCCATTTTTAATAATAATTAATTGATTTATTAGTTTGTTTCTATTTCTAATATGTCAGTTACACGGATCATATTCTTGTATATACGTGTAGCGTCTAGTTCTTCAGATTCAAATTCTACCTGACATTCACCCAAGTCATCTACTTGCTTGTATTCCATACTTTTGATGCCAATACCTCGCTTACGGATAGGCATCACTATCCTGTCGATTACCTCTGGTGTATGATTACAAGTAATTTTCCACTGATTATTTACTTTCATCTTTATATGTCTATTGAATGGTAGACCATTATTTTTTAAAAGATTGCAAAGATAATAAAAAGTATCAAGTATTTTCCTTTATCTTCCTTACTTATTTTAAACTAAGTAGATGGACTAAAATAATTATGATAAAAAAAACGTATGGTTTTAGTTCAAGTCAAGACAAAAAGTAAAGCCTTAGCAAGCTAAGGCACATATTTCTAACGATGAGATAAGGTAAAATAGCCGTTTTTTATTACAAAGTTTTTTGTTCTCTTACTAAAGCTTTTAACTGTTAGCCATTTCAAACAAAACTGGCAAGTTTTTAGCTATTGCAAAAACCATAAATGAGCAACTTTAGTATAACAACCATGAACTTCTAGGTTTTAATGGTTAATTCTTATTTTTTTGCTCCCATTGTGTGGAGTTCATCAATTATAGTATTGCAAGTACCAAGCACTCAACAAATTAACTTTTAAAAGAACCTACTTATGATAAGTATTTTGAAAAGAAAGAAATTTTTGAATTTATTTTTTTTACTTTCTATCCAACATTTTACCTTCAGTCAGTCAGTAGGGATAGGAACAGATTCACCACAAAGTGAAATTGCTATTCTTCATATAGAAGTACCTGACAGTGCTAACAAACCTCAAGGTATGATTCTACCAAGGCTTACCACTGCTCAAATTGAAAGGATACCTGTTTCAACCAACAGTATAGACCCTAATGGCTTACTTGTATTTGATATAGATCAAAATGTGATCAAATATTTTGATGCTAACAAAGGGACTTGGAGAACTTTAGATACGGAAGCTTCATATTGGACAAAAAATACAGATGATAACATTTATTTTGAAAACGCTATAGGAATAGGTAATACAGACCCTCAACATGAACTTGATGTTACGGGGACTGCTCAATTTAAAAATATCATCATTAAAGACGGAGCAAGTAATGGTTACGTCCTTATTTCTGATGCTAACGGCGTCGCTACATGGAAAGAAAATATTGAACAGTTATGGACTAAAAACACTAATAATGATATATACTTTGCTAACAATATAGGAATTGCTACTGATGATCCAAACTATAAATTAGATGTGAACGGTACTGCTCAGTTTAAAAATATCATCATCACAGAAGATGCCGTTAATGGATATGTTCTTACCTCCGATGCCAGCGGTAACGCTTCTTGGAAAGAGAACATAAAACTACTTTGGAACAAAAATACAGATGATAACATTTACTTTGAAAACGCTATAGGGATAGGTAATACAGACCCTCAACACGAACTTGATGTTACGGGAACTGCTCAATTTAAAAATATCATCATCACAGAAGATGCCGTTAATGGATATGTTCTTACCTCCG
>CAYYNF010000283.1:0-895 GCA_964472695.1 uncultured Flavobacteriaceae bacterium | reverse complement strand
AACTTGATGTTACGGGAACTGCTCAATTTAAAAATATCATCATCACAGAAGATGCTGTTAATGGATATGTTCTTACCTCCGATGCCAGCGGTAACGCTTCTTGGAAAGCAAATGTAGAACAGTTATGGGCTAAAAACACTAATAATGATATATACTTTACTAACAATGTAGGTATAGCTACTGATGATCCAAACTATAAATTAGATGTGAATGGTACTGCTCAGTTTAAAAACATTATCATCACAGAAGATGCTGTTAATGGATACGTTCTTACCTCCGATGCCAGCGGTAACGCTTCTTGGAAAGCACCTATAACTCCTGATGACTTAGGAAACCATACAGCAACTGATGACCTCAATATGAAGCAAAACCAAATACTAGATGTAGAAAGCATAGAGGTAGATCAAATTAATAAAAATGGAGAAACCTTCAATCATTTACCCTATGCTTATGCTAATGTTATTCAACCTTCAACATATGTAGGTGAAATTCGCGATAATGAACTATCAATGAAATCGGATAACTTCGTAATATATGATATTTTAAACAATAACAATACTGCAACAACTGGTAGATTTGAAATGATACTCAAAGATGAGTCTGGAAATGAAATTACCGACCTTGAAAAAAGCCAAATAACATTACTCCTTTCACCTTATAGTTATTCTGAGGTATCCTCCGCAGGTATTACTACTTATTTTCCCTCACTATGTAATTATTATGTTGACGAAAACGAAAGTAAAATCGTTATCCTTACCTACATATACTCCAGTTCAGGTGTTATGATTCCTCATGACCTTGATTTCTCTTTTAGGCTATGGTATCAACCTTAAAAAGGTATTAACTAACAGAAAGGTAAATATTGATAAAAACAAAGTAATCTCATCAATACTAC
>CAYYNF010000282.1:0-3110 GCA_964472695.1 uncultured Flavobacteriaceae bacterium | reverse complement strand
GTTATATAACTTCCTTCTGTTTTCAGGTTCTGAGTGGTGAGGTTTAGTTTACCATTATAGCCTATCTGAGTATCAGGAGTAATTTGATCAGGAATCTTTCCCTTAAGTATTTCGGGTAAAAGCTTCTCTAGATCTGTTTTATTAGAATAGATATTGATCTTATTCGATAATAGCTTAAAATCTTCTATATAGTTTTTGGAAAAACAGTTTTTCAATAGGATATTTCCTTTGATTGAAGAATTGTCTAACCCGTTAGCGTATAGTTTTTTAATGAAAAGACGGTTCAGAGTTCCGTTAAGTGTACAGGAAATGTTAAAAAACTGACGTGTACCAAATTTGTTATAAAAATATTTTAGATCACTAGTGGCAATACGACTTTTGTGAATTTCTCCTGTTAAAATGACTTTATCTTTAAAATCTTTTAGATCGTCCTCATGGTATGAAAAGTTTAAGTTCCCTTTTAGTTTAGAGCCTTTATCAGTTTCAAAATGAATGTCATTGAAGAACATAAGTCCCTTTTCTAGTTTTACCTTTGTACTTAAGTTTTTTAGGTGAATCCCATAATAGGTAAGACTACTTTTTCTACATGTGAATTTTGTTACGTTTTTGGAAACAAGCAGATCACTAGCTTTTATATTGATGTTTTTTAAGTGTACAATAGGGGTGGCTTTGGTGTTAATGTCCGAAAAACGATAACTAGCATCTTTTATGGTTATATCATCAGTGATGATCCCAAAGGTGTTTTTGTCTGTTTTTTCTTTTTTCGAGAATCGCTCTCCAAATTGTGTTAGGTTGTCTTTTTGCTCATTAGCATAGGTTTTCGTTCGAATATCGACTTTTTCTAAATATAGATTTGAGAACTCTCCTTTTCCGTTGAGTAGTTCTTTTATATTAATGATGGAAGTTTTGAGTTTTTTAATATAAATAAGGGTATCCTGATGGTGATCTTTAATTAAAATATCATCAAGGTTAATTTGTCCTGAAAAGTCAACTTTAACACCTTCTATAGAAATGTTTGTATCGTATTTTCTATTTGAATATTCTATAAATTTTTTAGCACAAAGGGGCTGTGAGCCAGGAATAAAAAATACGAGCAATAGCATAAGGAACAATGCAACGAAAATGATTGTCAGACGAGATAATATGTAGGTCAGTTTTTTTATAAAATATGTTTTAACTTTGCTTAACAAAATTACTAATTAATTACCCCACTTAAAAAAATGAGTCATCAAATAGTATATATTTTAGCTATCGAATCAAGTTGTGATGATACTTCGGCAGCAGTATTGAGAAATGATGAGGTTTTATCTAATGTGATTGCTAGTCAGAAGGTTCATGAACGCTATGGTGGTGTTGTTCCTGAGTTGGCTTCTCGTGCTCATCAGCAAAATATACTTCCTGTTGTTGACCAAGCAATTGCTCAGGCAAAAATTACTAAGGATCAACTAACAGCGATAGCTTTTACGAAAGGTCCTGGTTTAATGGGGTCATTATTAGTGGGGGTGTCTTTTGCTAAATCACTTGCTTTGGGACTTAATATTCCTTTAATAGAGGTGAACCATATGCAAGGACATTTATTAGCACATTTTATAAAAGGGGCTACTCATGAAATACCTACTTTTCCGTTTTTAGGACTTACCATTAGTGGTGGACATACTCAAATTGTGGAAGTGCATTCTCATTTTGATATGAAAGTTATAGGGGAAACTATTGATGATGCAATAGGGGAGGCTTTTGATAAAACAGCCAAGACATTAGGTTTGCCTTATCCTGGGGGACCATTAGTTGATAAGTATGCACAGCAAGGAAATCCTAAAGCTTTTGAACTCCCTATTCCAAATGTTAAAGAATTGAATTTTAGTTTTAGTGGTTTTAAAACAGCTGTATTGTATTTTATACAGAAGCAAGTAGCGAACAATCCTAATTTTATTGAAGAGAATTTAAAAGATATTTGTGCCTCTATCCAATATACTTTAGTACAAATTATTTATAGAAAGCTTAAAAAGGCGGTAAAGGAAACAGGTATTCGTAACATAGCTATAGGGGGCGGAGTTTCTGCGAACTCTGGTATACGCGAGCTGATGATATCTTGTAGGAAAAAACACGGTTGGAATACGTATATTCCCAAATTTGAATACACGACCGATAATGCTGCTATGATTGGTATTATGGGGTATTATAAATACCTACAAAAAGACTTTACTGACTTGAGTGTTGTAGCTTCTCCACGATCAAAATTTTAGATATGCAGTTATTTTACAACCCAACTATAGAATCGTCAACTCAGCATTTTGTCTTTTCTAAAGAAGAAAGTAGGCATATCGTAAAGGTATTACGAAAGAAAGAAGGTGATTTACTAAAGATCACTAACGGTAAAGGAGGGCTTTTTGAAGTAGAAATTACCATAGCTTCTCCCAATAAATGTAAGGCACAGTTAGTGAAATCAGATACTTATGATGCTCCACAGTTACAAATACATTTGGCGGTGGCACCTACAAAAATGAATGAACGCTATGAGTGGTTTTTGGAAAAAGCTACAGAAATAGGAGTGACCTCAGTTACACCTATTTTTTGTGAACATAGTGAGCGTAAGGTTGTTAAAGTAGAGCGTATGAAGCGTATTGTTGAAAGTGCAGCTAAACAATCTTTACGTTATCATTTTCCCGTATTGAAAGATCCTATGTCGTTTAAAGATTTTGTTACTATGCATCAGTCGGGGAATACCTTGATCGCACATTGTGAAGATGAACAGAAACAATCACTTAAACAGTATTTGCAAAGTTCTGATGAACAAAGCTATATATTAATGATAGGTCCTGAAGGAGATTTTTCTCCTCAAGAAATTGAATTCGCTTTGCAAAATCATTATATTCCTATTTCCTTAGGCGAAACAAGGTTACGTACTGAAACTGCTGCCGTGGTGGCAACACATAGTTTTGTGTTCAGTAAACAATAATCATAGTTACTAAAATTTAACTAGGATTGGACTTCTTTCAATTTAAGGTATTACAAATTAATTTGGTAGTACTTTTTCTATTACAGCAACGAGAATTATGTAATAGAAAATCGTATTAGAATCTGTAGGGGGTGACCTCCATTATAAAAATGTA
>CAYYNF010000281.1:0-3115 GCA_964472695.1 uncultured Flavobacteriaceae bacterium | reverse complement strand
AGATAAGACTATTTAATGATTCAGGTTTAAAAATACCTAAAACTACTTCCACGATAGTTACTAAAGATAGTAACCCGAATACTTGCCAAATTCTTTTTTTATTTGATCCTTGTCCCATAATACGACTTTGTTCTTTTAAGAAATTAAATTATACTAAATAGAAGAATGTAAAAACGAATACCCATACTAAATCTACAAAGTGCCAGTATAGACCAACTTTTTCTACCATTTCGTAGCTCTTACGTTTTTCGTAAGTACCTAATAATACATTAAAGAAAATAATGATATTTAGTACAATACCAGATAACACGTGGAATCCGTGGAATCCAGTTATAAAGAAGAAGAAATCAGCAAATAAAGGACTTCCGTATTCATTTCTGATAAGGTTAGCACCTTCTACTACTCCAATAGCATTATTCTTTAATTTCGATAGAGATTCTTCTCTAGTTAATACTGTTTTGTGTCCGTTTTCATCTGTAATCTGAGTTCTTATTAATAAGTTTTCGTTACTTTCAAAACCTTTAATTACATCTTGAACAGTATAAGTAGGTAAAGCTTTTTCACCTTCATACCAAATACCATTTTTGTTTTCGTGTTGCACACGCTCTGTAGGTGCAGCTACCACAAAGTCAGTTAATTTTACACGTTTATGATCCTGATCTACAAATTGAAGTATCTGTCCTCCTTTAGTTTCAATAGCACCGTATTCTCCTCTAATGAAGTTCTTCCATTCCCAAGCCTGAGATCCTACGAATATTAAACCACCAATAATCGTTAAGAACATATAAAAAGTAACTTTAGCCTTCTTCATCTCATGACCTGCATCTACTGCTAATACCATAGTAACTGACGAAAATACTAATATAAAAGTCATTAACGCCACGTAATACATAGGTGCATCAACACCATGCATAAAAGGAAAGTGATTGAACACTTCATCGGCAATAGGCCATGAGTTCATAAATTTAAATCTTGAAAACCCGTAGGCTGCCAAGAACCCTGAGAAAGTTAACGCATCCGATAAAATGAAAAACCACATCATCATCTTACCATAACTTGCCTTTAAAGGCTGATTATCTCCGCCCCAAGTGCTACCCTCAGTACCTGTTTTAATAACAGCTGTATCCATACGTAATATTTATTATAATCTATTCAAAGTTAACAAAAGTAGTAAATTTTACTATCTGAAAAAATATAAAAAACAAAAGAGATATACCCATAAGAAATCTACAAAGTGCCAGTACATACTAGCCAACTTTAAACCTAAATAATTCTCTGAACTATATTTACCTCTAATCTGGTTAAACAAAATAACACACAATACGATTAGCCCCCCAAAAATATGTAATAAATGCACAAAAACGATAGCATAAATAAAAGAAGTTACAATTGTCGATTCACTTCCTGTTGGGTAATAACCTTGCGAAACAATTTCCTCGAAACCAGAAAACTGCAAAAACACAAACGTTCCTCCCAAAATAACATTTAGGATAATTAACTTCAGTACCGTACTGAGATCGTTTTTCTTTACAAATTTAATAACTAGGTAAAACACGATACTACTAGTGATTACCGTTCCTAGGCTATAATAAAAAGCTGTTGGAAATTGAAAATCACTTACCCAATCCGCTCTGGTGTTACTTACAATATAAGCACTGGTAAGACCTGCAAATGTCATAAACATGCTAATCATCGCCACCCACATCATATTAATCTTGGCACGATGAATTTTCTCGTAATGTGTTCCTTCGGTTAAATCCATTGTTGTATATATTTATCTGCTACATAAATTATCTGTAAAGCACTAATGTACATTACACTTACTAGCATCAATTTCTTTGCACTTTTTTCGGTACGTTCTTTATAAAGCAATATAGCATGTCTCAGCATGTACAATCCTAAAACAAATACTAAAAATGCTGAAAGCCAACTTATTTTCAAACTTCCTGTCATTCCAAATACAGGAATAAGCGAACATGCTATAGTCCATAAGGTATATAAGACTACTTGGTTTGCTGTAGTGGTATCTCTTTTACCTGTAGGTAACATAAAAAAACCTCCTTTTTGATAATCTTCATATAAGAACCAACCAATAGCCCAAAAATGAGGAAATTGCCAAAAGAACTGAATCATAAATAAAGTTCCTGGCTCAATTCCGAATTCTCCTGTAACAGCAACCCACCCCAACATAAAAGGAATAGCACCTGGAATTGCTCCTATAAAAACAGCTAATGGTGTTTTTGTTTTCAAAGGAGTATAAACACTTACGTATAAAAAAATTGAAATTGCTCCAAACATCGCTGTTTTAGGATTAAGATAGTAGAGTAAGGCAATTCCTATAACTGTTAAGGTAACAGCAATAGTAAGTGCTGTATTTACCGACATACGTTTTGCAGGAATAGGTCTAGACTTAGTACGATCCATCAATATATCTAAATCTCTTTCGATAATCTGATTATAAGCATTTGATGCTCCTACCATGCAATACCCCCCAATAGCCAACACGAGAATTTCAATCCAATTGATGGTGGATGCCGCGAGAAAATAACCTGCTAAAGAAGAAAACACTACACTAATCGCTAAGCGTATTTTAGTAATTTCTTTAAAATTATCTAAAAAACTATGTTTGGTATTTTCTATATCCATCTATCTAAAATATTTATAGCTTTATTTTGGGAAGTGCAAAGATAAATGAAAAAGTGTTGAGTAGCTAGTATTAAGAGTGAGAAATGTATAAAGAAAAAAGCTTTAAATAAAATGAATAGTCCCCATAAACATAAAAGAGAGCCTTTTTTTAAAGACCCTCTTTTATATTAATAGTTATTTTTTATAGACTAGTCAGCTACTCTAAATGTTATAGGTAAAGAATATAGTACTCCTACCGGTTTATTACGTTGCTTTCCTGGTTTCATTTTAGGTAAGCTACTTACCACACGTATGGCTTCTTTTTGTAGTCTTGGGTGTCTAGCACGTGCCTTTACATCTATAATATCCCCAGTTTTTGAGAGCTTAAATTGACAAAAAATACGCTGTACACCTGATAATCCCAATTCACTACCTAAATCAGTATTAAACTTCTTGTTTACATAGCGTTGGATTTTCTTTTCCATACAAG
>CAYYNF010000280.1:0-3119 GCA_964472695.1 uncultured Flavobacteriaceae bacterium | reverse complement strand
GTATGGATCAATTCGATTACAGAGGCTCCTCGATAGCTACGCTCATTAATTTCATTAGAATCGTCAAGCATTTTAGCAACTAGAAACACAAACATAGGACGCATTTGTTTTCCTTTTCGCTTTACAATATAATGTGTAATCCTATTGAGTAAGGCTACTTTAGAGGTCATAGATTCAGAGAATTTACTCTCGAAAGCCTCCATTTCCTCGTGTATCGGTGCCTTGATTTGTTCAATTATTTTTAGCATATATTTTCTATCAGTACAACTATATTCATTAAAATTATGCTTTGTTAGCCAGTTGACCACAGGCAGCATCAATATCTTTACCTCTACTTCGTCGTACGTTTACGACTATATTTCTCTTTTCTAATTCTAGAATATAGGCATTTATAGCCTTGTTACTTGCTTGTTGAAATTCACCATCATCAATGGGATTATATTCAATAAGATTTACCTTACATGGGATATGTCTACAAAATCTGATAAGTGCATCTATAGAGGCCTTATCATCATTGATACCATCCCAAACAACATACTCATAAGTTACACGGCTCTTTGTTTTGGCGTACCAGTACTCCAAAGCATCTTTGAGATCTTTTAGTGGGAATTTAGCATTAAAAGGCATAATGCGAGTACGAATTTCGTCAATTGCTGAATGTAACGATACAGCAAGTCCAAATTTCACTTGGTCATCGGCCATTTTTCTGATAAGTTTAGGAATTCCTGATGTAGAAACTACAATACGTTTTGGTGACATTCCTAATCCTTCCTCGGAGGTAATTTTATCGATAGCCTTCACAACATTCGGATAATTCATAAGTGGTTCACCCATCCCCATAAATACGATGTTACTAAGAGGTCGGTTATGGTATAAGCGACTTTCATTGTCAATGGCGACTACTTGGTCATAGATCTCATCTGCATTCAAGTTACGCATACGTTTCAGACGTGCTGTAGCACAGAATTTACAATCGAGGCTGCAACCTACTTGCGATGAAACACACGCGGTAGTTCGGGTTTCAGTAGGGATTAGTACAGATTCCACTATAAGATCGTCATGTAATCGTACTGCATTTTTGATAGTACCATCATTACTACGTTGCATCTGATCCACACGAATATGATTGATTACAAAGTTGTCTTCTAGTTGACTACGTGTAGTTTTAGATAGGTTGGTCATAGCTTCAAAGCTATGTACTCCTTTACTCCATAGCCATTCATATACCTGATTACCTCGAAAAGCTTTATCTCCTTGATCTACAAAAAATTGACGAAGTTGTTCTTTAGTTAAGGCTCTTACATCTTTTTTAGTAGATTTCATATATATTAATTTTTCAAAAGCAAAATTAAAAAAACATCTACTATTTAACGCTAATTTTTAGATAAAAGACTGTTATACTTCTCTTTTCTCTTAAAGTTGTTTGTCTTTTGTTTAACTTATTTTTTGTGTATTTTAAAGATTATTTATTCTTTTTAATCTTGTTTTTGTGTATTTTGTGGTTCGTTTTAGCCTCTTTGGCGATGTATTGAAATGTGTAATCTTTTACCCCCATTTGTTTTATGATATTTTTATATACCACTATACTGAAAAATATAAGCATACGCCTTGTTAAGGTGATGATTATGTTATGCACTGTTACACTTTTTGCTCAACTAAGTACAAAGCATTACATACCACCATTAGTTTCTTACACCACAACAGAAGATCAGTATCTTTATTTGACTACTCCTAGTGACACACCGTTTGATGTTACAGTTAAGTCAGGAGGAGGAGATCTATTAACAACACTTACAATTTCTTCAGCAAGTAGCACACGCTACACTATCGGTAGTGGAAATAATACGGGTTTTTTCGTACCTATTAATTCCGCAGGAATTGTTTTGGGAAATAAAGGTTTAATTATTGAGGGGTCAGAAAAATTTTATGCTACTATAAAGTTTCAAGAAAATGCACAAGCAGAAATGATTTCCTCTAAAGGTGAGCATGCCCTTGGTACAGTCTTTAGGGTTGGAAGTCTTCCTTTAATAAGTTCGGGGGGATCTCGTGGATTTGTGTCAAGTTTTATGGCAACAGAGGATAATACTATGGTAACGGTATCAGAGTATGATACTAATGTCGTTTTTAAAGCAAATGGAACTACTGTTACTGAAGATAAGCAAATGTTTACATTAAATATAGGGGAGTCTGTTGTAATATCAGGACATTCACGTGATACAGATGCTAATTTAGAAGGTTTTGTAGGAGCATTGTTTGAATCTACTAAACCTATTGCTATGCTTACAGGAAATAATTTAGGAGGATTAGAGACAAAATCTCAGGATTATTGTATTGATCAAATTGTTCCTGTTAACATGATAGGTGATGAATATATTCTGATTCGTGGAAATGGAAATGATGTTATGGAGCGTCCTATAGTAGTGGCACATTATAACGACACTGAGGTGTATATTAACGCCGACACCACTCCTATAGTTACTTTAAATAGTGGAGAGCATTATTTGGTTCCATCTAGTTATTACCGAGGTGCTAATCATGAAAATATGTATATTCATACGAGTCAAAAAGCGTATGTATATCAATCTGTGGCAGGTAGAGAGTCTGGCTATGCAACAGGTGGGATGAATTTTGTTCCGCCACTTTCGTGTAATTACTTAAATGTATTAGATGCAGTTCCTGATGTTGCTAAGATAGGAGGTAATACGTATGCAGGAGCTACAATAACAGTAACTACTAAGAAAGGAGCACAAATTATTGTAAATGATGCTTCTATTTCATCGGTTACTCACACCGGTCAATCAGTATTAGGTAACGATGAATGGATTACCTATCGTATTGTGGACCTTGAAGGAGATGTGAAAATAAGTTCACAAGACCCTTCTTATCCTGTGGTGGTAGGAGTGCTAGGTTATGATAATGCAGCAGGGATGTCGGGGTATTATACTGCTTTTGCTCAAGAGAATTTAAGTGTAACCAGTATTGATGTATGTTCTAATGAAATTATTAATTTATATGATTCTATTACAGCATTTGCAAAGCCAGGAGGAGAGTGGATACCTAAATTAGCAAGTGGAGGCGATGTCTATAATCCTTCAGTAGATGGTTCAGGTACTTTTACT
>CAYYNF010000279.1:0-3141 GCA_964472695.1 uncultured Flavobacteriaceae bacterium | reverse complement strand
ATTTATAACTTTAATAGAGAATATATAACTTTTGAAGCTGACACCAATAATATTGGCAACAAGGTTAATCTAACACTAAAAATTACAAACCCTAAACAAGCTACCCGTGATAGTGTTAGAGAAGTACCTTTTGTAGTACAGCGTGTAGGTAACGTTGATATATATACTAATGGTAAAAAATCCTCTAGATATCAACAGAAACTTATGACTGAAGATAGTCTTACTATATGGAGTAAATACAAGCTAAGGTATCAACCTAAAATTTTATCATCAACAATTCATATGAGACCCAATACATTTTATGCTGATAGTATCAAGTCTCGTACTTACAACTCCATAAACAACCTTGATATTTTTAAATACCCAAGTATTAGCTATATAAAAAGTGAAGATAAACCCAACACTTACGATGCTCAAGTCGTTTTAACTCCTTTAAAAAAGTTTGGTTTAGGTATCGATTTTGATATTTCAACATCTACAATACAGCGTATAGGTATGGGATTCGGAAGTTCATTTAAGGCACGAAATATCTTTAAACGAGCTGAAAATTTTACGTTAAATGCATATAGTAATATTGGAGCATCCAACGATATCAATGACACCGAAGATCAATTTTTTAACATCTCAGAAGTCGGTATTGAAGCCAACTTAACTATCCCTAGAATACTTTCTCCTTTTCGAATAAACAAATGGTTTCAAAAATACGACTATACCAAAACCACTTTAAACATAGGAGCTAATGCTCAAAAAAACATAGGATTAGATAAAGAGAATGTTAGCTCATCTCTTATATATCAATGGCACAAAAATACAAGATTAACCAATCAATTGGACTTCGTGAATTTGCAATATGTACGTAATCTGAACTCTGCAAATTATTTTAATATCTACACAACATCTTATAATAGGGTTAATGCGATTGCACAACAAATAGAAGATCTAGAACCTGATTTTCTTGATACAAATGGAAACCTTCGTGTTAATGAAGGTTGGACTGATTTGTTTGTTAGTCGTGCCCTAAATAATACCTATAGTTCTTTAACAAATACACAATTTAATACGATACGTCGTGTTCAAGAAAGAAAAGAACGTATTACGGAAGATAACCTTATTTCTAGCACTGTGTATACCTTAATTAAAGATACCAGAGACAACTTCTATGACAAAGATTTTTCTAGATTGCGTTTACGACTGGAAAGTTCAGGTCTAATGCTTAATACCATTGCTAGACTTGCAAATTCAGACTTTATAAAAGGACAAACTTCAAAATTATTTTCTGTTGAATATGCTCAATTCGTTAAGTTTGAAACCGAATATATTAGACGTTGGCAAATCGATCATAATAATACTTTGGCTATTCGAGGTTTTGCAGGGGTTGCTATACCTTATGGCAACTTAGATTATGTTCCTTTCACCCAAAGTTACTTTGCTGGAGGAAGTAATGATATTCGAGCTTGGACAGCTTATTCTTTAGGTCCAGGTACTAGCGATAGTGGGAATGATTTTAATGAAGCAAACTTAAAAATGCTTTTCAATATTGAATATCGCTTTAATGTTTTGGATGCACTCAAAGGAGCCTTATTTGTTGATACAGGAAATATTTGGAATGTTCTCGATCAATTTCGTGATGATGATGATGTGACCCTTAACGAATGGAGTGATTTAAAGAATATAGCCGTAGGAAGTGGTATTGGAGTCCGTTACGATTTTAGCTACTTTATATTTCGGGTAGATGCTGCCTGGAAGGTATACAACCCTAATAAGAATAGTTCACAAAAATGGTTTGACGAAATGGACCTCAACAAAACAGTATTTAATCTGGGGATAAATTATCCTTTCTAGTATAATTATATACAATATTTCGCTATGAAATTATTACGACTTCAAGATTATAAAAGAAGATAAATTCCCTTATTTTTTAGTAAGATTCGATATAGATTTCTCTTTTATGAAGTGTAAACTACGTCACATCAGTTAATTTTTATATTTTTACAGATCAAAAATCATTATTTAATTATGAGTCATAGTATAAAGCCAGGAGTTGTTACCGGAGATGATGTTCAGAAATTATTTAACTACGCTAAGCAAAAAGGATTTGCTATGCCAGCAGTTAATGTAATTGGATCAAGTTCAATAAATGCCGCATTAGAAACTGCAGCTAAAGTAAATGGACCTATCATTATTCAGTTTTCAAACGGAGGAGCACAATATAACGCAGGTAAAGGACTTTCTAACGAAAATCAAAAAGCAGCTATCGCTGGAGCTATTGCTGGTGCAAAGCATGTACATGAGTTAGCAGAAGCTTACGGAGTACCTGTAATTATTAACACAGATCACTGTGCTAAAAACTTACTTCCGTGGGTAGATGGATTATTAGATGCTGGAGAAAAATTCTTTGCTGAAACAGGAAAGCCTTTATTCTCTTCACATATGATCGATCTTTCAGAAGAGCCTTTAGAAGAAAATATCCAAACTTGTAAGAAGTACCTAGAGCGTATGGATAAGTTAGGTATGACTCTTGAAATTGAATTAGGAATTACAGGTGGTGAAGAAGATGGTGTAGATAATTCAGATGTAGATGTATCAAAATTATATACGCAACCTGAGGAGGTGAACTATGCATATGAGGAATTGAGTAAGGTATCTAAGCGTTTTACTATTGCTGCTGCATTTGGTAACGTTCACGGAGTATACAAGCCTGGTAATGTAAAGTTAACCCCTAAGATTCTATTAAATTCTCAGGAATATATCAGTGAAAAACACGGATTAGAGAAGAATAGTATCGATTTTGTATTCCACGGAGGTTCTGGTTCTACTGTAGAAGAAATTAGAGAAGCTATCGGATATGGAGTAATCAAAATGAATATTGACACAGATCTTCAATTCGCTTTCTGTGATGGTGTTCGTGATTATATTACTGATAACATTGAATATTTAAAAACACAAATCGGTAACCCAGAAGGAGATGATGTACCAAACAAAAAGTACTACGATCCTCGTAAATGGTTAAGATATGGAGAAACAAGTTTTGTAGCACGTCTAGAAAAAGCGTTTCAAGACCTTAATAACGTAAACACACTATAAACAGTGTTGTTTTTTTAAGTATGACTTACAATATAATAAATTGTAAGTCATACTTTT
>CAYYNF010000278.1:0-3144 GCA_964472695.1 uncultured Flavobacteriaceae bacterium | reverse complement strand
ATGGTTTACGAAAAGAACGTACTTCAGAAAAAGTACCTTTACCAACAGATTTATCCAATTTTTCTTTTTCAGGAAATTACAATCAAACAGATTACCGTGATTTTGAGGTAGAATTATCTCAGAATAAGGCTGTAAATGTGGCGGCAAATTATAACTATGCATTTGCTCCTATTAAATTTGAACCTTTTAAGGATAGAGAGTTTTTTAGTAAGAAGTCACTTAAATTATTTCGTGATTTTAATATAAATCCGTTACCAACAAATATATCTGCAAGTTCAACATTGAATCGTACGTTCAATAAACAAGCTTTTAGGGATGTAACACTTACGGAAGAAAGTATCCAAACACCAGCACTAACGCAACGTAATTACTTATTTAATTGGCAGTATAATATCCAGTATAATTTAACCAATTCTTTGAATTTTAATTTCAATTCATCTACTAATCGTGTTGTAAAGAATTACTTTAATAATGATGGTTCGGTAAATGAATCTATTGGTATTTGGGATGGTTTCAGTGATATCGGTGATCCTAATACCTTGAACCAAGGTTTGACGGTGAATTATGAATTACCGATTAATAAAATTCCTCTTTTGTCTTTTATCCGATCGTCTTATAGTTACACAGGAGATTTCCAGTGGAGGAGAGGGAGTGATATTTACAGAAACTTAGAGGTAGAAACTGATGAATTAGATATTGATGGTAATCCTATAACAGAGGTATTTGATTTAGGAAATTCGATTCAAAACTCGATGTCACATCGTTTGAATACTTCTCTTGATATGAATAAGTTTTATCGAAAAATTGGTTTCACTAAAAAGACTTCTTCAAGAAAGAAACTGAAAAAGAATCGTGAAAAGGAGAAACAAGCTCGAATGAATGGTGAGCCACAGAAAGCTCCTTCAAGAAGGTCAAATACAAGGCGACGTTTATCGACAACTACTAAAATGTATAACACTTTGGTAGGGACATTAACCGCAGTAAAAAGATTTAGTGTAAACTATCAGCAAGACGGAGGTACGGTGTTACCAGGGTATGTAAACTCAGTAGGGGCTTTAGGAAGTATAGAACCTACTACAGGATTCGTTTTAGGTAGTCAGGACGATGTACGTGCTGAGGCGGCTCGTATGGGGTGGTTAACGATTTACGACCAATTTAATGAGCAGTATCAAAATCGTACCTCGGAGCGTATTGACGCACAGGCAAGTATTGACTTGATTAGAGGTTTAAAAATTGATGTGAAAGCAAATAGAGCATTCTCAGAAACGTTTTCTGAAAATTATATTATCGATCCTGATACACAATCTTATCAGTCTTTGACTCCTTACACTTCGGGGAACTTTAGTATTTCTTCTGTATTGATTAAGACGGCTTTCCAGTCTAGTACCGAGGAGATGTCTCAAACTTTTGAGACTTTCAAAAATAATCGTCTTGCAATAGCACAGCGATTAGCAGGAGCTAATGCTGTAGATACCGACGGAGATGGTTATCCGGATGGTTATGGTCCTACGAACCAGTCGGTAGTATTACCTGCTTTCTTGGCGGCGTATCAGGGTACTGATGCTGATAATATCGGTTTAGGAGCATTTACGAATATTCCGTTGCCTAACTGGTCAGTGAAGTACACTGGTTTTATGCGTAACAAATGGTTCAAGAAGCGTTTTAAGCGTCTTTCACTTTCTCATGCTTACCGATCTAATTATACCATTAATAATTTCCAAACGAATTTGGATTATGATGCAGCAGCAGTAGGGAATGATCGTTTAGATGCGGCAGGAAACTTGAAAAATGAAGTGGTATATGGAAACATAAATCTTACAGAGCAGTTCAGTCCACTGGTAAAAGTTGATTTAGAAACGAAAAGTGCTTTACGTTTGTCAACTGAGATCAGAAAGGATAGAGCACTTTCTTTTAGTTTTGATAATAACCTATTAACAGAGGTACAAGGAAATGAGTTTGTACTAGGTTTAGGGTATCGTTTTAAAGATATTCAGTTTGCTACCCGATTAGGAGGTACAGGGAGAAAGCGTATGATTAAAAGTGACTTGAACGTAAAAGCGGATTTCTCATTACGTCGTAATCAAACTTTAGTGCGTTACCTCGATATTGATAATACACAAGTAACGGCAGGACAGGATTTGTATAGTTTGCGTGTAACTGCTGATTATGCTATGACTAAAAATTTAACTGCATTGTTTTATTACGATCATTCGTTTTCAGAATTTAAGGTATCAACTGCCTTCCCACAAACTAATGTACGCTCAGGGTTTACACTGCGTTACAACTTTGGGAATTAGGTAATAATGTAAAATAAGATATTAGCATCGGTCTTTTGGGGTCGGTGCTTTTTTATGGACTAGTTGTGTATCATGTTTGGTATAATACCACTTTTTAATTAAAAATACTGTAATAAGCTTTTATTAAGTATTCGTATGCTGTTATTTTCTTTACACTTTGTTTTTGAGTCTCATTGATTAGCTCTGTTATTTTTTCTTCTAAGTCATCAATTGTTTGATATACTTTCATTGCTACCTTACTTTTAAACCATTGCCACATTTTTTCAGCAGGGTTTAACTCGGGTGAATATGGAGGTATTGGTAACAAGACTATATTTTCAGGAATTTTAATATTCATAGTTGAATGAAAAGCAGCATTGTCAATAATTAGTATTTTTAATTCCTTCGGTTTGTGTTTCGCTAAATCATTTAGGTATGCAATGAAACCATTTTTAGAAACGTTATTACTAATCATATAATGTGCATCTCCTGTAATAGGAGAGAAACTCCCCCAGAGCCAGAAATATTTATAACTATGCTTGTATTTTCCAACAGGTTTTATTCCCTTAAGTGTGATAACTCGTTTTTGTTTAGTTATTAATCCAAACCTAGATTCATCCTGACAATATAAATTTACCGAATCAAACTTATCTTTATTTAGGCTCTCTCTAATGTTGGATAGTGTATCAGGGAGTTTTTTTAAAAGCCTCAACAGCCTGTGGATCTTTTTTATAATGAGATTTTCGTGATACTTTTAATTTACTTTTGAAAACACGAGTACAAAAGCTATAAAAGCCTTGATAGGTAATAGCAGTATTAAATTCTTTACAGATAAGTTGATGTAATTCAACGTAAGAAGTAATAGTGG
>CAYYNF010000277.1:0-3146 GCA_964472695.1 uncultured Flavobacteriaceae bacterium | reverse complement strand
ATGTAGTGCTGCTGCATTGTATCCATCTTCAATAAGTTTTTCAGCAACTGATTGTGTTTCTCTTTTGGTACGACAAAAAATTACAGAAAATATATGAGGATTAGCATCGGCCAAACGTTTCAATGCAGGGTAGCGATCACGAGCACTTACAAGGAAATATTCATGGCTTACATTTTTGTTCGCTGTATTTTTTCTACCTACGGTGATTTCCACAGGATCGCTCATAAAGCGTTTTGCTATGATCGATACTTCTTTTGGCATGGTTGCCGAGAATAGCCATGTTGATTTCTCGTCGGGAGTATGAGATAAAATATTATTGATATCTTCATAGAATCCCATGTTTAGCATTTCATCAGCTTCATCAAGAACACAATATTGAATTTGTGAAATATCGACCATTCCTCGATTAATCATATCTTGCATTCTTCCTGGTGTAGCCACAATAATTTGTGCTCCTTTTCTTACTTCGCGTGCTTGTTCATGAATACTAGTTCCTCCGTAAACAGCTACCGAGTTAAGTTTCGGTATAAATTGACTGTATGTTTCAATTTCTTTAGCAATTTGTAAGCATAGCTCACGAGTTGGTGATAAAATAAGCCCTTGTGTTTTTCTACTACTTGGGTCTATTTTTTCTATTAAAGGAAAGCCAAAAGCAGCTGTTTTTCCTGTACCTGTTTGAGCGAGTGCAACGATGTCAGTGTCTTTTTCTAAAAGAATTGGTATTGCCTTCTGTTGGATTTCACTGGGTTCAACAAAGCCCATAGCGTCTATCGCTTTTAGAACGGCTTCTCCTAACCCTAACGTATTGAATGTACTCATTTGTAAAAATTATATAAGGAGACAAAAGTACAATTAATTTTTTTCATTAATCCCTGTTTTCAGTAGAATACCTCAAGTTATAAGTCAGCAGTGTGTTTGGGGCTATTATTTATGACTTTTTATAGTAAGATCGACTACTTAGTAAAGGTTTATTGTGTTATAGTTGTCTTTCGTCTAATTTTCTTTACTAAGAGAACTTTTTTTTATGTCACATTGAAATTTGGATGAAGTCTTTGTGTTCAAAATATCTTAATAATCTTATGTGCTTAATAAAATGTAGTTACAATAAAAAAGTTTATGAGTCAAGTAAGAGAACTTGAAAGAATGGTAAGAGGTAATGGTATACCTCTACCAGAATGGTTTACATTATCAGAGCTAACAGAGAGTTTAGCTCTTTACGGAAACCCTTTAATGATTATGTTGTCTCAATTAATGGGCAAGGTAAAGTCTAAAGGTGATATGCAAAGGTTTGAAAATGTAAAAGATATAGGTCAATTTTTGCAAAAATATAAGGAGGTATATCCTAAGCAGAGCAAGAAGGTTGCTACTTATGAAGAATATATAGAAGTCACTAAACAGGCTACTGGTAAGGATTTATCAAAGATTAAATTAACTTGCTTGGATGGTTTAAGAGAAAAGCGTTCAAAAGCTATGAGCTTGTATAATGCAATTTCTCATACTCTTACGCAAAAGCGTCCTGATAGGCTTTCTATAAGGACAACTTTTGCAGAACTAGAACGTTTTACTTCACAGTCACCTGTTGTGTTGCCTTTAGATCAATATTTATCAGAAAATAAGCCTAAGAGGTTAGACATCAGAGATATGTTTAGGCGTTTAGATGGTTTGGGAATCGCTATGGATCAAAATCAAAGTTTATCTTATTTTACAGATAATGAAGGATCGTGTCAGGTATCTATTGAAGATTTTAAAGATTTTCACGAAATGTTAGCTTCAGAAGACCAACAAGTTTCTATTCAAGATTGCTTAGGTAAGTATATAAATAAAATATATAATGATTTACAGGAAGCTCAAGGAAAGATACCTGTTGATCAATCTATGGTTGATTGCTTGACATTGAGATATGAGCGTGTATATAGTTGGTCTATTTCAGTTTGTGAAGAGCTTTTACCAGATGTAAGGACTCGTAGGTCTTCTGCAGAGGTTTCGAAAGAAGTTGCCCATTTATTAAAGGAGCATATTGATTTAAATAACAAGAGAGTACAGGTAAAAGAGGTTGTAGATGCTTTTTTAGGTGAGTACTCCTCTTTACGAGAAAAGCCTATTAAAGACCTTAGGAGGGATTCTATAATTCAAGGAAATATCTTAAGTCAAGATTTTACGTATGAGGCACTTCCTAAAATTGTACAAGATTTGGTAACTTCTCAAGAAGTAAGATCATTAGGACAGCGTTATTCTACGGATTTTACAGCACATAGTTTATCTTTTCATGAGTACGTTGTTAAGCAAAAGGCCTTACAGAAAATGCCTGATATTATAGATCTTGACTTAGACTATGAAGACTTATTAAAAGTAGCTAAGGGAAAATTAGTCCCTTCTACTACAGAAGTGTTTGATGATGTAGGAGAGGTGCATGAGTTATACGAGGCACAGTATGTTTTTTTAGAGGAAGAACTTCAAGAAGGTCCAATTTTTAGTCATTGTGAGCAGTATGCTAAAGATACAGGTATTCCCATCATACTAAAGGATCATGAGGAGGTAGAACGTATCGATTTACATGAAGGACAGGTATTACAAATTATTCAACATGGGATGAGACGTAAACTTCCAACTGATTTTTATACAGGGGAGGTACATGATGCATCAAATGGGCAAGGTGAAATTCTACTTGCTTCTTGTTTGGTTTCAGAGAAAAAGGCTTCTGATGCTGTACACGAAATTATGCGTAAGCATCCTGAGCAACAGACTTGTCCTGCAATATTATTTTTTAAGGGGACTACCGTAATAGTAGGGCATAAAATTGATGGTGTTGAGGGTACTTTTACTTTTTCGCAAGAACGTCAATCATTACATTCTACCAAAAATCAGAGACCTAAGTTGAATGGCTGTCAGCTTTCGCCTAATGCTTGTGTACTTTATCATGGTCCTCATCCTGATGTTTTTAAAAATCCTAAGGTACTTGAGTTTTTCTCAAAGTCCTTTCCTGATTTAAATACATTTATGTCTATAGGTAGGGTACAGAGACCTTTATGTCATCGTAATCAACTTAACGGAGATACTTCTGTGTTAGTGCCTGAAGAGGAGTCTCATTTTAGTACTTCTACTGTTTCTAGAAGACCTAAACCAAGTTCTCAAGAGCATCAAACACC
>CAYYNF010000276.1:0-3162 GCA_964472695.1 uncultured Flavobacteriaceae bacterium | reverse complement strand
TACCAATTGAATTATTGTTCCTTGTATAAGGAAGAAATAATTCAACTTATATGCGACATAATAATTCTCAATGAGTATTATAATACTGCCCCCGACCATTTAATAAAAAACACTCCTAATTAAGTATTTTAATGAAAAGGAAATACATTTGACTTAATTAAAATATTTCGCTATACTCTTTATTCATAAAAAGTATATCTTTTCGTTATAGTAAAGTCATTTATACTTAAAAATAAATAATTATGGAAGAAGTTACCAGAGATGAACTTAGGAGTGACATGTCTACTTTATATATGCTTAGAAATTCGTTTATTGATATTAAAGCAAAAAAACCTCTATATGATAACATAGCAAAAATAGATCTACAAATCCGAGATAAAAAAAGTAACAGAAAGAAAAAGTTCGGAAATTTTTTAATCCGTAATTTCTATAGACTTATAGGTAAAGAAACGCATGGTAAGGATTTAACAACAGCAAACGAGAGTATAAAAACACTTGAAAATCAAAAATCTAAACTTCAAAAACAATTAAAAGAGAAGCTAAGAAGCAATAGCACAAGCTACGAAGGTAACTTTTTAGGTGGATTAACAGAAGGGGGAAAGAATTTAGATAGTAAGAAGATAGAACAGTTCATTAAGGGGATTGAAAGCCTACAGACCTTAAAAACAAATCAGGAAAAAGCTGCAAAAGTTTCTGAACTATATAAGGAATTTTGTGAATTGACCAAAGACTGTAAACTAGCATACCACCCAGCGGTAAGTGATAGAAAAGCTGTTGATCAATCTAAACATCTTTTAATGGGACTAACAGGTAAAGACCACAAGCGTTCAGAACTATTTACACGTGCTTTTAATGTGTTTAAAACAGAACAAACTAATAGCTCTACACTAAGAGCTAGTGATTTCTCAAGAACCCAAGAAGCAAGTGTAAATAAGACGACTAATAACACCCCAGAAATACGTATAACTCCTCCATCTCCCACTAAAAAGAGAGGTCAAGGTACTACACCTAAACGATAAATAAAAGTAATTTTGTAAACATCAAAAACCTACTGCCGCATCATCTCCCCTAGGATCGGCTCCACCTTCAAGGCTTCCATCAGGGTGTACTAAAATAGCATCTACCTTACCGATAACAGGCGTATAATTTTCATCTACGGTATAAGATTTCTCTTTCAAAGATGTAATCAATGCTTTATCAAATTTATTAGGTTCTAACTTTATATCATCGGGTAACCACTGATGATGAAACCTTGGTTGATCTACAGCTGCCTGCATAGACATATCAAATTCATATACATTTAATAACACCTGCAATATAGAAGTAATAATAGTAGATCCTCCTGGTGAACCTACTACCATATAAAGCGCTCCATCACGTTCAATAATAGTAGGCGTCATAGAACTAAGCATACGCTTTTCGGGAGCAATCTTATTGACCTCCCCCCCTATCAATCCAAACATATTAGGCTGTCCTGGTTTTACTGAGAAATCGTCCATTTCATTATTGAGGAAAAAACCTAAACTTGGTACATATAGTTTAGATCCGTAAGGACCATTTAAAGTGGTAGTCACAGAAACTGCATTACCAAAAGTATCTACAATAGAATAATGCGTAGTTTCATTACTTTCATAAACCTCAACATTACCATGAGATACTTTTTCGGAAGGCGTAGCCTTATCAAAAGAGAAATCAGACATACGCTCTTTTAAATATTCCTTGTTCATTAAAGTAGACAAAGGCATCTTCACAAAATCAGGATCTCCCAAATAATAATTACGATCTGCAAAAGACCTACGCTCTACCTCGGTAAGCAACTGAATATAAGGCAATGTATTATGCCCTAAATTACGTAATTCATAATCTTCTAAAGTTTGAAGAATTTGCCCCAAACAAACCCCTCCACTAGATGGCGGAGGCATAGAAACTACTTTTAAATCTTTATAATGAAATGATACAGGATCACGCCACACAGGCATGTAACGCTGAAAGTCTTCCTTTGTAATAATCCCCCCTTGCTGCTGAATGAAATTAGCCAAACTATCGGCTATTGCCCCTTGATAAAAAGCCTCCTTCCCTTCACTTTTTAATACTCTTAAGGTATTCGCCAAAGATGGATATGCAATTGTATCACCTGCTTTCCATGGTTGATCCAATAGTATAGGCTTTTGGTTTACCTGCTGAAAAGACTTTCGGTACTTAGTAATACGGGATGCTTGCTTCGCCGTAACCACGACTCCTTTTTCTGCAAGCTGAATTAATTTATCTAAAAGTGTCGAAACCTCTAAAACACCAAATTTTCGATGTGCTTCATATATTCCTGCTACCGTACCAGGAACAGCAATTGCCATAGCCCCTTGGGTACTTTTTCCTTTAATCACCTTTCCTTTATCATCTAGATACATATCACGAGTTGCTAACAACGGAGCCTTTTCTCGATAATCAAGACTTCCTACCTCGCCATTAGCCAAACGATATACCATGAAACCTCCTCCACCTAAATTACCTGCATAGGGATAGGTAATGGCTAAAGCAATTTCTGTAATAAACATGGCATCAAAAGCATTACCCCCTTCCGCAAGTACCTCTACTCCCAAACGAGAAGCCTCCTCTCTTGCCGATACTACCATAGCAGTATTTAAAGGAATTTGTGGCTCTTTTACTGTTTTTTTGGGAATATGACTACAAGAAAACAGACTCCATAAAACTAAAATATATACTATAACAGGGAACTTCATAAGACTATTTTTGACAGCTCAAAAATACAAGTACTACAAATTATAAGAAAAAAAGTTGCACTATTTTTTCTTTTGAATGCTTCGAAAAAGAAGTTAGCACGAAGGCTTTTAGTAGATTTGTCCTAATTTTAATGTTTTAGAAATTTTATTTTTTAAAATAAAATAGTAATTTTGCAAATTCCAAAGATAAACCATCTTTGGACTATACATAATAATCATTAAAATATATTGGAATGTATTTAACTAAAGAAGTAAAAGAAGGAATTTTCGAAAAGTACGGAAAAGGTAAAAATGACTCAGGTAGTGCTGAAGGTCAAATTGCTTTATTCACATACAGAATTTCACACTTAACAGAGCATTTAAAGCAGAACCGTAAGGATTATAATACTGAGCGTTCGTTAGTGAAATTGGTAGGTAAAAGAAG
>CAYYNF010000275.1:0-3179 GCA_964472695.1 uncultured Flavobacteriaceae bacterium | reverse complement strand
GTCAATTGCTACCTATATCCTTTTCTTTATGATCTCAAACCTTTTAAAAATAACAATAACCTTGTAGTTAGTAAATGTTTTTTGAAATAAAATTTATTTTAAAAAACATTGGAATTATTTCATAAATATTAAAATTTGCATTTAATTTGGCTTTTAAAAAATAATATTACAAATCAACTCATTTCATATACTTTGTTTTAAGTTGTTGGAATACTATCAAACACAATAAAAAATGGATCATCGCGTAATTGAATTCATGAACACTGTAAAGGTTCGTAATGGTCACGAACCTGAATTTTTACAAGCAGTACAAGAGGTTGCTGAAACTGTTATCCCTTACATTTATGAAAATGATATATATTTTGGAAAAAATATACTGCTTCGTATGGTAGAGCCAGAACGATTAGTGTCGTTTCGTGTTTGTTGGGTAAACGATAATGGTGAAATCCAAATTAACAGAGGTTATCGAGTGCAAATGAACTCGGCAATAGGACCTTACAAAGGCGGGTTGAGGTTTCACCCTACCGTAAATCAGAGTGTTTTAAAATTCTTGGCTTTTGAGCAGGTATTTAAAAATGCATTAACAACACTACCTATGGGAGGTGGTAAAGGTGGTTCTGATTTTGATCCTAAAGGGAAATCTGACGAGGAAATTATGCGTTTTTGCCATGCATTTATGTCTGAGTTGTTCCGTCATATAGGGCAAGATACTGACGTTCCTGCAGGAGATATTGGGGTAGGAGCACGTGAAATTGGATTCCTTTTCGGAATGTATAAGAAATTAAGAAACGAGTTTACAGGAGTACTTACAGGAAAAGGATTGTCATGGGGTGGTTCTGAAATTCGTCCAGAGGCTACAGGATACGGAACAGTATACTTTGCTAATTCGATGTTACAAACACGTTCTGATAGTTTTAAAGATAAAAATGTTAGTATTTCAGGATCTGGAAATGTAGCTCAGTTTGCTGCTGAAAAATGTATTGAATTAGGAGCTAAAGTTTTAACACTTTCTGATTCTTCGGGATATATTTACGATAAAGATGGAATTGATACAGAAAAGTTAGATTTCATTAAAGAATTGAAAAATGTAAAAAGAGGGCGTATCCATGAATACGTAGAGAAATACCCTTCTGCAACTTTCCATAAAGGGGAAACTCCTTGGGGAGTACCGTGTGATATCGCGTTACCATGTGCAACACAAAATGAACTGGATGAGTCTGATGCAAAAACATTAGTAGCAAACGGATGTATTGCCGTGAGTGAAGGTGCTAATATGCCGTCAACTATTGAAGCGATAAATGTGTTCCAAGAAGCAAAAATATTATTTGCTCCAGGTAAAGCATCTAATGCTGGTGGTGTGGCAACTTCAGGACTTGAAATGACACAAAACTCTCTTCGTTTTAAATGGACACGTAAAGAAGTAGACGAAAAACTACAGGAGATTATGAAAGAAATTCATGATTCATGTGTGGAGTATGGAACAGAAGAAAATGGTTATATTAACTATGTAAAAGGAGCTAATATAGCTGGTTTTGTCAAAGTAGCTGACGCTATGCTAGCACAAGGAGTAATTTAGAAGAACATACTTTTTTTTAAAAGAGTACTCTTAATACTTATAAAAAGGTGTATATTATTATACCTAATATGATTTTGTATGAAGAAAAAAATCAAGTTTAGTTTAAAAGCTAGACTTGATTTTTTGGTTTTAGGATAGTGTTTAAAAATTCTTTACAGTGCTTAAATTCACTTTCAATAGCTGTAATTTTCCTATTCTTTTTTATTAAACGAAGTAGTGTCGTTTACAGTGTTAGTGTAATTAATATGCATTTCTCGATTCTTAAGCTCATGAGTTTCATTTAATAATAAATTTGACAAGAAGTTAATGAGGAATTTTTCTGTTTTATAAATTCCTTTTGATAAATCCTCATAGTTTGCTCGAACAAGGGCATTTCGAAAATACCATGAATACTTCTCAAACAATTCATTGTTAGTATTTTTAAAACCTAGTTTACGAAGATATTTTATTAAGAAAATTGCTGTAGTCCTAGTATTGCCTTCTCCAAAAATGTGGATTTGCCACACATAGCTTGTAAAATGAGCTATATGTTCTATAATCTCTTGCTGACTTAAGCCTTTGTAACTAAATTTCTTCTCTTGCTCAAAATCATATTCAAGAGTCGCTTTTAAACTCTGTGCACTTGCATATAAAACGGTTTCTCCATCCAATACCCACTCCTTTTTTGTGATGTTATAATCCCGAATTTTACCTGCATGACTATAGATGTCTTGAAACAATCTGCTATGAATAGTAAGGTATTCAGCTGGTGAAAATGTAAAGGTCTGTTCATTTAAAATTTCAGCAATTCGTGCGGAAACCTTATCAGCTTCTTCGGTGTTTTTTTTTGAATCTCTTATTGGAGTTTCTTTGTAATAACTATCAATCCTTTGTTTTACTTCATCAATAGAAATATCACCTTCAATATTTTGTTTCGCAATTGCTATTAAATATTCAGAAGGTTCTAAACCATCTACCTGTTGTAAACCAATAGCCGTTTTCCAAACTTTTGCTTTTTCTGCTTTATTGGGTTCTCCTTGTCTTAAATATTCATCAAAATTATCCATTAAGCCTTACGTATTTATTATCTCAAAAATACATTATTCAATGTCAAATTGCATTGATTATCTTAAAAACCTCATTTCTAAATAAATACTTTGTAATATGGTTTTCTTACCTTTGTATTAAATGCTAAGTTATTTGGTATATAGATAGTTACGTGGTATTTTATTTCAAAAAATCACTAATATTCGGGTGATTGATAATGTTCAACACTAGTTCCTCCTTATCCGCTCCCTCAATATCAATCTTAAAACACTCCATACTAAAACATCGAAATCCCCATAGCAACAAATGGGGGAGTCAACTAAGTATTCAGCACTTGCCTATCGACGTGCCGAATACTTATATTGTTGTGTTTAGTGCTTTTCACTGTTGATTTCGGATCTAATCTTTTCTATTTCTTTAATTGTTAATCCCGTCATATCAGAAATAATTTCATTAGAATATCTTTTCTTTATTCCCAATCTAGCAGTTTTATAAATTCCTTGTTCAATTCCTTGTTCAATTCCTTCGTCACGGGCTGTATCTAAAGAGTTTTTTAAGTCTCTGTAATATTTTAAAC
>CAYYNF010000274.1:0-3184 GCA_964472695.1 uncultured Flavobacteriaceae bacterium | reverse complement strand
CAGGGAATTGAGCAGGGAATTGAGCAGGGAATTTACAAAACTGCCAAATTAGGAATAAAGAAAGGGTATTCTAATGAAATTGTTTCTGATATGACGGGATTAACATTTCAAGAAATAGAAGAGATTAGAAACGAAATCAAGAACGAAAAGCATAAGAAACAATAGTATAAATGGGGTATTTTCACACAAAATCCCGTTGGAAACAAATTATAGTAAACGTTATTACAAAATATGACATCTATTAAGAAAAAAATTATTTCATTATTTCTATTATATATTTTTCAACTCATCGCATCTTCTTGTGACCCTTGTGGCTGTGAACCCGCCAGAACATATGAAAGAATATATAATGGAATTGAGTTAAAATCTTGGGACACTTCTAGATTTCAAAACAAAGAGATAACAGGAGCTGTTAATAAAAATTCCTTTGGTCTAACTATTAGTGTAGAATTTGAATTAAACCAAATTGCTATTTACAAACAAAAATCTGATATGAATGCTTTTAGGTTTGCTTCGGCTTATGCTTTGTCTTGTGATTGTCCAATTGACGAATACATAAATATAAACCCCATTGATTCTATTTTAATTACGGTGACTGACATCCAATCTCAAGAAGTAATTGATGTTACCGATAATTTTTATACTTATAATTATTATGATGAGCATGTAACAATTAGAGAATTATTTGAAAACAGAGCTGATTGGCATGACGGATTCCGATTAGATATGATAAGGTACGATAACATTCCTGATAATTCAGTTTTTAGAGTTAAAATAATTTTAGAATCAGGAGCTGAATTGATTAAACAAACACAGGAAATAAACTTTGAATAAATACTTTACACTATAATATAAGAATTCAAATCACTGACAAGTGACAGAACCAAAACAAACTTAAAATAAAGGCTCTACACCAGAAGGTTTCTTGCTAGAGCTTATATTCTCTTTAATGTGTTCAGGAATATCATAACCGGCTTCATTAAATTGTATAATCAAACTATTATAAGCTAAAACTAGCTCACTTATACCCTTATGTACAAGTAATGTATCTTTCTCGGTACGAGACAGGGTGTAGTCAATATATGCATTAACACTTTCTAACTGTTCTAAACGACTACGAATTGCAATAGTATTGAAAGGAGGCTCCAACTGTTTTTTCAACTCTACCAATTGAGCTTCCACTTGTGAAGTATACTTATTCACCTGTTGATGAGAACTAGTAGTTTCAAATTCCGATATAATCTGACGAAGTTCTTCAATATTAGTCGATTCAATTAGAGTGCTTTTAACAGTAGTATCAAGGGGCAACAAACTATTTGTCTCCGAGGAATATACTTCCTTGTTATTATTTCCTATGGAATTACTGGTGTCCTCTGATGCTATTTTACCTCCTGAATTACAAGCTAAAAAGCATAATACACATAAGTTTATCAAAATTATTCTCATCATATTTTATATAAAAAGCAAAGCCCATTCTTAGTGTTAAGAATGGGCTTCTAAATTATAAAAAGTTCGGTAATAATTAGATATTTTCAGCTAACCAATTCCCTACTTCACTTGTTTTATAAGCTTTAGCTCCATTTGCTAAATCTTCAGTAACTACTCCTTCAGCAAGTGACTTGTTCACAACATCTCTTACTGCCTGAGCTTCCTCTGTTAATCCGAAACCATCGAACATCATTGCAGCAGATAATACTGTTGCTAATGGGTTTGCGATATCTTTACCAGCAGCTTGTGGGTATGATCCGTGGATTGGCTCATATAATTTTGTTTTCTCTCCTAAAGATGCAGAAGGCATTAATCCCATTGAACCTGAAATTACAGAAGCTTCATCAGTAAGGATATCTCCAAATAAGTTTTCAGTAATTAATACATCGTAACTATTTGGCCACTGTACCAAACGCATTGCTACAGCATCTACAAACTCATAAGAAACTTCTACCTCTGGGTATTCAGCTTCAAGTCCTTGTACTGTTTCTCTCCATAATCTTGAAGTTTCCAATACATTAGCTTTATCTACACAACATAATTTCTTAGTACGTGTCATTGCTAATTCGAACCCTTTACGAGCAAGTCTAGTAACTTCTTCTTTAGTGTATACACAGTTATCAAAAGCAGTATCACCACCATCTTTTCTTCCTTTCTCACCAAAGTAAATACCACCAGTAAGCTCTCTTAAGAATACTAAATCAGTTCCCTCGATACGCTCTCTCTTTAATGGAGAGTTATCTATAAGAGAAGGGAAAGTAAAAGTAGGACGTACGTTAGCGAATAATCCTAACTTTTTACGCATTTTTAATAGACCTTGCTCTGGACGTACCTTGGCACTAGGGTCATTATCAAAACGTGGATGACCAATAGCTCCAAATAATACAGCATCAGCAGCTTCACAAATAGCATGTGTTTCATCTGGGTATGGTTCTCCTACAGCATCTATTGCAGCAGCTCCTGTTAATGCAGGAGTCCAGTTGATGTTATGATTGAACTTAGTTGCTACAGCATCACAAACTTTTACTGCTTGATCGATTACCTCTGGTCCAATTCCATCACCAGCAAGTAAAGCTATATTTAATTCCATATATTCTTGTTTATAATAATTCAAAATATGATGCAAATATACCATTTTATAAAAGTTATACCTAACCCGATAATAGTTGAGCTAAACTGTAGGTGACTCCAAATGGAAATAGAAAACATTTAAGGATATTTCTTATATGACACCAATTGAGAAATATCATGGCGGATATAAGTCATTTCTTTATTCCTTTCTAGAGCAAAATAAACTTGAACCATAGCTAAGGCTATACTTAAAATTTCTTTCTTTTATAAAGAAAAAAATAATTTGGCTTATTCATATGACAAATAATCTTTCAACTGATATAATAAATCTCTGCCACATTATTCAACAAAAGACGATTTTACGCACAATGCTTAATATGAATACATTATAAAAAACAGATACTTTTCGAAAATTATTAAACAACGAATACTAAGCGTGAATAACATCTTTGAAAACAATACTTACATCTTATTTTAGTATTTATATCTATTTTTTTTCTCTTAGAAATACATCAAAGTATCGTTAAAAGCACTTGCATAGGTTTACAAAAAAATATCTCTCTAATTAATAACTATATTTCACTGAATATCTATTACAACACAATTAAAACCGAAAAAATAACAA
>CAYYNF010000273.1:0-3208 GCA_964472695.1 uncultured Flavobacteriaceae bacterium | reverse complement strand
AAGTAAAACATTTTAACGTTTAAGAAAAGAGACTTACTTGTAATTTGTGCTTTTTAAAGATATATTTTGTAATTTCATAGTGTATAAATAATATTTTAACTATGAAATTTAAAACCTCTATTTCCACGTCACCATTGTGGTTTATGGGAACATTAACATGTTTAACCTTTAATTCCTGTACAAAAACAGAAACTATATTAGATTATGGGGTGTATACCCGAGATATCGAAGTTTCTCTTTATGAAAACCCAGAACAGGATACTGTGCTTTCTTCTTTATATTCTTTAGATAGTTCTATGGAAGATGATCCTACCTTCTCTATTATAAGCCAAAGTGCAAGTGGTTTACGTATTCAGGATGGAAATCTTATAGTAGATGACCCTAGTGTTTTTGACTATGAAGCAAACCCTATTATTACAGGTGAAATTGAAGCTACTGTAGGTGATGGTAGTTATACAAGTGCTTTTACGATTAATTTAAAGAATATAATCGAAACTGATGAGGCATTCGTAACTACTTGGCAAACTACAGAGGCTAGTGAAACCATAACCTTGTATACACATGCTGATGCTGAAGAAGAAATCTATTACGATTTTGATATTGATTGGGGTGATGGTAATATCGAATCAAATGTTACCGATGATATAGAACATACATATACTACAGCAGGTACCTATACGGTAACCATAACAGGAAAAGAATTCCCTGGTATTACACAAGAATATTGGCCAAATGCTACAAAACTTAAAACTATAGAAGCTTGGGGAAGTAACGAATGGTCACAAATGACTAGTGCTTTTTCTGGTTGTGCTGACTTAGTGATTAATGCTACAGATGCTCCTATTTTTGCTGATGAGGTGAGTTCTTGGGGTGTCTTTTATGGAGCTACTAACTTTAATAGTGATATAGGACATTGGGATGTGAGTAATTTAACTGCTCTAACAGCTATGTTTAGAGATACCGCTTTTAATCAGGATATTTCGGCGTGGGATGTGAGTAATGTAACTGATATGACTCGTACATTTAATAACACCCCTTTTAACCAAGATATATCTAGTTGGAGCACAAGTAATGTGAAGAGTTTAAATAATACTTTTTATGGAGCACGAGAATTTAATCAGGATATTTCGGCGTGGGATGTAAGTAGTGTAGTTGATATGCAAGCTACTTTTAGAGCGGCATTAGCTTTTAACCAGGATATTTCAGCATGGAATGTGAGTGGTGCAGAAATTATGTCAAATATGTTTAGAGGTGCTAATGCTTTCAATCAAGATATTTCAGGATGGGATGTAAGTAATGTTCTTAATATGAGTGAAATGTTCCGAGGTGATCTTACCACTTTTAACCAAGATCTTTCGGCTTGGGACGTGAGTAATGTAACTAGTATGGCCTATATGTTTACAAATTCTCCTGTTTTTAATCAAGACCTTTCGGCTTGGGATACTAGTAGTGTAATTAGCATTCAAGGTATGTTCCAGAATGCAAAAGCATTTAATGGTGTTGTAAACACTTGGGATATTAGTAATGTAACTAGTTTATCGACAATGTTTGAGGGAAGTCCTTTTAATCAAGATATCAGTAGCTGGGATGTGAGTAATGTAACTGATATGTCATATATGTTTAAAAATGCTACTGCTTTTAATCAAGATATCGGTAGCTGGGATACTGGTAATGTAACTCGATTCCCAGGAATGTTTGAGAAGGCTTCTGTATTTAATCAGGATATCAGTAACTGGAATACCAGTAATGTTACGGCACTACCTTGGATGTTCAAGAATGCTAGTGCTTTCGATCAAGACCTTTCATCTTGGGATGTGGGTAACGTGACTTCATGTACAGATTTTTCTAAAAATGTGTCGGGAAGTAATTTTGTAGCCCCTGCACTTAGCGGCTGTTAATTCAAACAATATCAAAATGGCATTATAGCCATTAATTACATGTAATGTTGAGTTCGTCAATAGAAAGATTGATCGATATCAATTAATATTAAAAATATACTTATGTTTTATTATAAAAAATATATCAATAAAAGTTTAGCGAGTATTGTCGCCATAGCTA
The DNA here is from genome assembly GCA_964472695.1 of uncultured Flavobacteriaceae bacterium. Classification (GTDB taxonomy): domain Bacteria; phylum Bacteroidota; class Bacteroidia; order Flavobacteriales; family Flavobacteriaceae; genus Aquimarina. The sequence continues at coordinate 1,150 of CAYYNF010000273.1, read as the reverse complement.
TGGGAGTAAGTTCCTGTACTACAATTGATGAAGAATTTATAAGAGGTGAACACCTACTTACTACTTCTGAAGAAGGTTTAGAAGCTAGTGTTATTGAAAATGCTGAAAATGAAACTATCATAGTAGCAATTCCTTATGAATCTACTGACTCTGAAAACCTACCTACTTTCTCTATTTTAAACTCGAATATTGAAGGAGCATTGAAAATAGAAAATGGAAATTTAGTAGTATCAGAAAGTAGTTTAATTGATTATGAAACTGCTACTGAAATTACAGGTGATATTGAAGTTAGCTTAGGTGAAGGTATAAGTAGTACTCTTAGCTTCATAGTTAGTATCGAAAATGTAATTGAAGATGAAGGGGCTTTTGTTACTATTTGGAAAACGACAAAAGCTAATGAAAATATTACTATTTATACAAATGATAATTATGAATATGACTTCGATATTGACTGGGGAGATGGTACTACTAACAGTGATGTAGATGAAAACATTAAACATAGTTACGAAACTCCAGGAGAACACATAGTAACTATAACAGGTCTATATCCTGGTATAACCCAAACAGCATATGACAGCAACGTAAATGCTAGTAAGTTAATTAGTGTTGAACAATGGGGAGAGAATGAATGGCAAACCCTTAGTAATGCTTTCCGTGGTTGTACAAATTTAGTAATTAATGATACTGAAGCACCAGATCTGACTGATGTAGAATGGTTTACTAATATATTTCATGATGCTACACATTTTAATAGTGATATTAGTCATTGGGATGTGAGCAATATTATAGGTATGTGGGGCGCATTTAGAGGGTGTGAAGATTTTAATCAAGACCTCTCAAGCTGGGATGTGAGTAATGTTACCAACTTGAGTTATATGTTTTATGGAGCTAAAACTTTTAACCAAGATATTTCGGGATGGGATGTGAGTGAAGCTACTAATATTTCAAATATGTTCCAGAATACAAAAGCTTTTAACCAGGATGTTAGCTCGTGGGATATTAGTAATGTAACTAATATCGGAGCGATGTTTAATAGTGCCACAGCCTTTAATCAAGACCTAAGTATATGGGATACCAGTAACGTAGAGTATATGTATAACGTATTTACAAATGCTACTAGTTTTAATCAGGATCTAAGTGCTTGGGATAC
>CAYYNF010000272.1:1800-3216 GCA_964472695.1 uncultured Flavobacteriaceae bacterium | reverse complement strand
GTAAATTTGATTGTTGACACAGATCAGTGCGATACTTATTCCAAATAAAGGCAATACAAAACATAGCATACCTACTAAAAGTAGGCCTCCTAATTCGAGTTTAAAACTTTCAGGTGTTTTAGGAATAGACCAAGTACCTTGTTTTTTACGTTTTAAGTAAGAGATTATCCCAGCAATACTAATAACACTTAAAAGCACACTTACTAAAAACATTAAAATTAAATTCCAAGTTCCTAGTTGTCCTTGATGAAATGCCATTGCCCACATACGAGCACGTAAAAGTATACCAACATGATTTTGCCAATCTAGTGAAACTATTTCCTGACCTGAATACGCATCAAAATATTTTTTTTGTTGCTCTTTTAGAGGAAAACATTGATTGGCTATAGAAAACACCCCCTTATTTCGATTATTGGGTAAATACAAGGTGATAGCTCCTTTTAAATGTTGATTTTGTGCAATTTGATACATTTGTTGCACCTCAAGGGGTTTGCGTGTGTTTGTTTCTTTCTGATTATTAGAGATTACTTTGGAGGTTATTCCAATACCCATCCATTCTTTAGAAAAACCTGTGTCTGTGATTTGCTGTACTTTTTTAAAATTACCACCAAATACATCTGTCCAAGGTAATCCACCCGCAAGGGTTAGTAGTAATAATCCAGAAATCCAAAAGCCTAGTACGCTGTGTAAATCTCTATAAAAGATACGTTTTCCTTTTTGAGTTCGTATGTGGTAAAAACCTTTTAGCCCTTTATTTTTTGAGGGCCAATACACATAAATTCCTGTAAAAATAAGTACTACGAGCCACGATGCAATAAGTTCTATAAAAAGAGTACCTACTTTACCCATCATTAACTCACCATGAAGCTTTCGTACTTTATACATCCATGTGCTTTTAGGGCTAAATGTACCTGTTACTTCAGCAGTGTGTGGGTTTACATAAGCTGTTTTTTTATGACTAAACCTACCTCTATGGAAAGCCGTAGCCTCATTATTATTTTTTGAAATGCTAACTGATGTAGGTGGTTTTCCAAATACTTTATGAGCTGCTTGGAGTTGTGCATCTAAAGATAATAACACCGAAGTATTCGATGTAATTTGTTTGTATTTTTCTATTATTGGAGCTTCTACCTGTGGTTTAAACAAGTAGATAGCTCCTGTAATAGCTAATAATACTACAAAGGGCATAGCGATTAATCCTGCAATGACGTGCCAACGCCACAACCATTTGTTAATATTTTTATCTTTTTTCATGACTTAGTTAAAGTGATAACGTACTCCAAAATGGAATGCTCTTGGGTTTCCTACAGTATAACTGTTTGCATTTCTCCATCGGCTAAAACTTGCACGGTTGGCGTATTGTTTATCAAGTATATTTAAAACATGTCCCCAAAATTCAAATTTCCTATAGGTATA
>CAYYNF010000272.1:0-1700 GCA_964472695.1 uncultured Flavobacteriaceae bacterium | reverse complement strand
TCATTAAAAAATCGTTTATAGGTATGATTGGCAAAACTTCCATTATGGCTTAGTGTAATTTCTTCGGTAGGCGAATAACTCACAGCGTATTCTACTCCTAAAGATTGAGTTTTCCCTGCATTGGTGTTGTAAACAACATCTGCTTCATCTCGAATACTGATTAAAGTATCTTTACCATTTAAAGCATATAATGCCCAATCGAGTTTGAGTTTCTTGCTTAATACGAGGAAGTATCCACCTAGTTCAAAGTTTTCGTAGAAACTAGGTTTTAGGTTTATGCTTTCATCACTGTCTCTATAAAGGGTAGCTGTTTGTGGAGGAGTAAATCCTGTAGTGTAGTTCGCAAAGACCCCCATGTTTGTATTGAAGTTGTAATTTATTCCTAATTTCGGAGCTAAATTATTCCAAGTATCTTTACGGTCTGCCTTAGCGTCTGCATCTGTAATCTGGTTATTAAAGTCGTACTCAAAGTAGTCTGCTCGAATAGCTCCTGTTATTATTAATTGGTCTAAAGGTTTATATTCTGCTTGTAAATAACTGGCTAAGTTGAGAATATTTGCATTATAATTTGCAATAAAATCGTCAGTGTTTACCGTGTATCCTGTATTAATTCGAGTAATGGGATCAAAAGTGATACTGGTGCTATTAGCCACGTATTTTTGTGGAGAAAAATCAGTAGAAATACCTCCAATAAGGCTCAGTACTTCTCCAAAAGGTTTGTATTTATGTTGAATAAGCCCTGCAAAACTTCTAAATTGATTGTTATTGATTTCTCCCGTTCCTCTAAATTGACTGATTCTATATGAAGGAATCTGCCCCATTTCGTTATACCTAAAAATCCCATTAAAAGTGGTTTTGTTAATTTCATTCCATCGGGTTTCGAGTGTACTTCTAAAACGGATGGCAAGGGCATCACGTTCGGTATAAGTTTGATCACTTTCGTAGTTTTCTATGATATAGTCTTCTTCGTTAATGGATCCCGACATATCACTACGGTAATCAATAGCATCTAGTACATTAGTTAATTGGGTACGATTTGATAACTTATGCGTAGTTTTAATGGTTGTTGCTGTTTTTTCGTAATCTGAATGTCCCATAGGATTTTCTCCTAAAAACTGATCTTTACGTTGGGCATAACTAGCAGCGATATAAATTCCTGTGTTTTTGTTTAAATACGTACTTGCTTCTACACCAGTTTGTGTAATACCTAGTGTATTCATTTCTAATTGTAAGTTCCCTGTGAATTCTCGGGTAGGTTTTTTGGTAAGGAAGTTAAAACTTCCCCCAATGGCTTCACTTCCATAAATACTCGAGGCAGGTCCTTTAAGAACTTCTACACGCTCTATACTTAAACGGTTCATTTCTAATAGTGCATTGTGGTTAAATACCGAAGTGGGGCGTATAGGCAAACCATCTTCTAGGTATAGAAATAAACCTTTAGTAGATATTGGAGAACGTGCTGCCATAAAATGCTGCTCGTTACTACTTGCTGCTGATGTAGCTAGATAAACTCCAGAAGCATTGTTTACAATACTTTCTAATCCAATAGGTTTGATAGTTTGGATTTCTTTTTGAGAAATTACACTAATAGAAGCAGGTACTTCTTCACGTTTTTGTTTCTCTCGGTTACCAGAAATAACCACTTCTTTTAGTTTATTTTCAGGTTGTTGTTTTATTTTATTTTCTGTTTGATCTTGGGC
>CAYYNF010000271.1:0-3217 GCA_964472695.1 uncultured Flavobacteriaceae bacterium | reverse complement strand
AACTGTGATTCAGAGAGTGTAGCTTGACGATCAAAAAATGACGTTCGAGCTTCACAGGAATATACATTACGTTCTGTTCCCTGAAATTTTTTACCATGGGCACTAGCAATACCCTTAGCATTAGACAATGCATCGGCAATGGTTTCTGCTGAAAGTGTAGATGTTGAAAAACAAAGCACATTACATTTTCTAGGATCAAGGTAAGGGTTCAACTCTACAATTACCTTTTTATCTAACCCAAGGCACTCTCGGAAATCTACATAAGTATTACAAAATTCGGTTTCTGCTTCTACGGCTTCAGCAGTAACTAAAGCACACTCTACAAGCACCCTAGAAACAAAGTTTCTAGCCAAATCGAAAACTTGTCCCACTATAGTTTTTGAAGCCTCAGTAGTAGGGTATATCGCTAAATGCATCGGTATACTCATAAGCTCTCCCTCTTCATTAATCGCTCGAAAAGAAAGTCCCTCATTTGTTCTTAGAAACTCTTGAATTTCAGATAATGTCCCTTGAAAATAGTAACTATTACTACCTAGATTAATATCAAAATCACTAGTATTAGCATTAAAGAACCCCCCATGAGGTTTTAACAAAGTAAAATCACCAGGAGATGTCCCTCCTTCGAAAGAAAATCCATGTATCATGTTATTTAAGTAATTAAAGTTTAACACGATAATATACAAAAAAGACTTTCAATGAGTAAGAATCTAAATGTTTTTTCGAAAATAAAAAAGGCAGAAAAGTATTTAGAAACTACTTTCTACACAAAGGCAATAGCTCATTCTCATCCAAACAATATAATTGAATTTCATCTTTGGAGAACTTGCTTACATAATTAATCGGATGTGCATCAAATCCCACATCATTAAGTTTCTGAAAATAGTCCATTCCATACACTCTTAAATGGTCGTACTGTCCAAAAATCTTAGCACGCTCCTTAGGGTCAGTAATCGAATCATCCTCAAAGGTGATTTGCCTTTTAGGGTCTAATGGAATTTGTAGAATAGCGACTCCTCCTTTTTTCAACACCCGATAAATCTCTTGCATAGCTTTAATATCATCCGGAATATGTTCTAATACATGATTACATAAAATAAAATCGAAAGTATTATCCTTAAAAGGTAATGCACATATATCAGCCTTGACATCTGCTAAAGGGGAATACAAATCAGTAGTTACATAGTCAAGATTAGCTTGTTGACGGAAGCACTTATAGAAAGCTTGCTCAGGAGCTACATGTAATAATTTAATTTTCTTCGAAAAAAAATCTGTTTCACGCTGCAAATAGAGCCATAATAGGCGATGACGTTCTAAAGAAAGTGTAGAAGGAGAAAGGACATTTATTCGGGGATTTTCGTAACCATAAGGTAAAAATCGACGAAAAGATCTCCCATCAATAGGGTCAGTATACTTATTTCCCCTAAGTGCTAAACTAAAAAAAGGACGTACCCAATAACTCATCTTTATTAAGAAAGGTCTTGGGAACAGTCCTAGTATTTTTTTAAAAATCAGTGTAACCACTATTAATGTATTGGAGCAGTATGCTTAAAAGGTTTTTCTTCATCAGTTACAATACCCAATGCTTCGTGTACATAATCAAACGTAGAAAGAATTTCAGGCTTACCATCAATAATCGCTACGTTATGTTCAAAATGTGCACTTGGCTTACCATCTGCTGTTAATATTGTCCATCCATCTTTAAGCTGACGTATATTTTTTGTTCCCATATTAGTCATAGGCTCTATAGCCACTACCATACCTTCAACAAACTTTTTTCCACGCCCACGTCTTCCGTAATTAGGCATTTCGGGATCTTCATGCATCTTTCGTCCCAGTCCATGTCCTACCAATTCACGTACCACACCATAACCAGCATCTTCTGTAAACTTTTGGATAGCATACCCAACATCACCTACTCGGTTATTTACTTTTAATTGCTCAATACCCACATAAAGAGATTCTCTGGTAACGTCAAGCAGTCTCTGTACTTCAGGACTAATTTCTCCTACAGCAAAAGTATAAGCATGATCCCCATAAAACTCATTTTTCAAAGCACCACAATCAATTGAAATAATATCACCTTCCTGTAAAGGCGTATCATTTGGAATTCCGTGTACGACCTGTGCATTAGGCGACATACATAAGGTATTAGGAAAATCGTACAATCCTAAAAAACCTGGTATTGCCCCATGATCTCTTATGAAGGTTTCGGCTAACTTATCCAACTGTAAAGTAGTCACACCTGGCTTCACTTCCTTAGCGAGCATTCCTAATGTTTTTGATACAATTAGGGCACTTTCCCTAATCAACTCTATCTCTTCTCTTGTTTTTACTTTTATCATTGTATCCTAGTTAGGAAGTTCTATTTTTACACGTTTTCCATTTTGGTATGAAGCTACAAAAGTATCTTTAAAACCTAAGCCTATAACTTTCTTACGAAAATCCTGAGCTTCTTTTAAAGTTTCGAAAGCCCCTAACGTATATTTATAGAAATCCCCTTCTTTAAATTGGTTAAACTGTACAAAACTTTCTGAGTATAGTTGAATATCATTATCAGCAAATGCCCCTATTTGCACTGCATAAATCAAGGTATCTGACAAATCACTACCTACTCCATTCAGTTCATCTTGCATTTTAGCTACCTTAGCATCTTTCTTATCAGCAGCATAAGACTGTAGCTTTTCATAAGCTTCTTTTTCAACAAGTTCATAACCTGACTTTTGTAAATCTGATTTATTTACAAATAAATTTGGTTTTAAAAACTTCAACAACACTCCGATAAAAAGTAATACCCCAAACACAATAGTTAGAGTAACAAATAAATTACGACGCTTAATGAGTGCGTTATAGGATTCCTGAAGTTCTTCGTGATCTTCTTTTAAATCTTCGTGTTCATCAATAATACGACTTAGGGTTTCTGATTTTTTATTGAACTCCTCTAACTCTTGGTCTGATACTATAGGCATAAATTCTATTTATTTTAAAACAAATTTAATTAAATTATTGAAGTAAGAAAATCAATTAAGGATCTTACTGATTTTCCCCTATGTCCTATTGTATTCTTTTCTGAAAGTGGCATTTGTGCAAAACTACGTGTTTCATGTAAAGGTTTAAATATAGGATCATAACCAAAACCTTCATCACCTAATTTCTGATTTGTGATTTCACCTAAACAAACCCCTTCAAACTCTCTATCTTTTCCTAAACCTCTTAGAGC
>CAYYNF010000270.1:0-3230 GCA_964472695.1 uncultured Flavobacteriaceae bacterium | reverse complement strand
GTCAAATGTGGCGTTAATACCGACAGACAAGCGCATGATTAAAACATGTATAACATACTGAATAACAACATATTAGTACTTATATCTAGCGACTAGATACTAACTACTAGATACTTTTAAACACATGAAACGTGCATGTTAAGGATGAAAAGTTAAAAGTTATTGGGTTTAACTCATAAGGTAATAATTAAAAAAGGCTCAAAGCACATAGCTCATTGCGCAAAGCTTTTTCAACTTGAACACTCGAATACAAGAACACTTGAACACATTTTAAACACATGAAAACCGCAGGTTAAAGGTTGAACATGAAAAGTTGAACTCACAAAACAACGCTTATAACGTAAAACGTAGAATCTATAACTTAAAACGTACATGATGACTTATCTCAATATGACAAAGTTTAGCAAGAGGGAAATTATTTTCTCTCTGCTAACCCTATGTGTATCGGTACTTTGCTATAAAAAACTTAGCTTCTACATCTCATTTGACTTTAATATACTGTCATTTCTACTGGTCTTTCCCTTTGTTTTTAGAAAAGTAAGTGAACAAAAGTCTTATCGATATGCTTATTTTTCACTCTTATGTATCACCCTTTATTTCTTTTTAGAGCTAAGTTCTCTTTTCTTTTTTGCGTCAGTATTGGGTGTTTTTTTCTTTTATGAAGGGCTGTATGGCAAAACAAATCTTACGGCTTTTTTCTTTGTGGTTATCGTCAATCCTACTGTACTGTTCTTGTCCGATTTGTTTGGCTTTGAGATTAGGCTTTGGCTTACTCAAATAGCAGCAAAGCTATTATCATTTACGGGTAGTACCTACGAGGCTCAAGGTAATTTGATCCTCTGTAGAGAAGAATATTTTCAAATTGATCCTGCCTGCATGGGGCTCAAAATGGTAAGTCTAAGCTTTTTACTCTGCATTATACTTATTACCTACCATGAAAAGGCAAAAAAGTATTTCTACAGCTTTTGGAAGATCATCTTACTGATCGTATGCACTTATCTATTAGTAATTGCTACTAATTTGGTACGTATCATGCTCATCACATTCTTAATTGCGAAGGAAGGAACTTTTGCGCATGAGTTCATAGGTATTTCTGCCTTCATACTATACACTCTCCTACCTTTGGTATGGCTTGTCTCTAAGTGTGGGAGAAAGCTAAACGAAGAACAGCACAATAGTGAAAAGCCTATAGTAGCTGTGAACAGAAAATACTTCATTGGGCTTTGTACAGTACTAGTGTGCTCTCTGGCCCTGATTCCTCCCCTGCTAGATGTAAAAATAGAACAGAAAGAAACCTTTGGAAAAGATAATATCGCCTTTGATTTGTCTGGCTTTCAGCTTTCAAAAGCACGTTTCAACGTGCTAAAGCTAGAAAAAGATGATTTCTTGATGTACATCAAACCACCTATTCACTTTTTTCAAGCGGACCACACCCCTCTGATCTGTTGGAAAGGAAGTGGTTATAAAGTTTCTCAAGAGCAGATGTTAACTATTAAGGATAAGAAAGTCTATTACTGCCAGTTGAAAAAGGGAAACGATGTGTTATATATCAGTTGGTGGTATGATAGTGGTGATGAGAAAACGACTTCACAGATGTACTGGAGATCTCAAAGTTTACTCAAACAAAAAAAGTTTGCGCTTGTAAATATTGTTTGCGATAACAAAGCGGCTTTGCTAGCTAAAACAAGTCATTTTTTGAAACAAAAAATACTATTGAAATGATACGGTTATGAGATTATAAGACTTTGAGATTATAAGACATAAGACGTAAAGACGTATTGACATAGAGACGTAAAGACGTAAAGACGTGAAAGGCAGGATTTTATTCCACGGAAGTGACTAAGATTAGAGATTAAAAAACTAGAGAAAGATTTGATTATAAGTCTCCTTATCAAGTCTATAAGTCAATATATGTAGTTTGCTAGTTGAATGTAGCAAGTAATAATTTATTCGTAAATCACACCATTCTTTAATATTATAATACATTTCTAAACCTTTAAAGGAAAAGAAATGTACTATTATTATAGCCAAACTAACTAAAGATCAGCTTTATTGCAAACATCAAACTATTTTTCATATAAATATGTAAACAAGTTTGACATTTTTTTATTCATAATAGAATTCATCAACCTCTTCTCTTTCTATAGAATTTACGTTAAATTTTGTTCCATCACCAGAAATAGTTAACGTGTAATCTACAAAATATTTACTATCATCAAATTGGTCAGCGGCAATTTTGCCTGTGAAAGTTCTAGATTCGTCAGTTAAATCACTCTTAGGAAACAATGTAATCGTATATTCCACAGTATCAGTAGATGATGACACATCACTATCTATCCAATAAGCACGTATACCAAAATTATATGTACCATCTTCTAGAGGAAAGAAAGTATCGGTTGACAAATCAATATCTTCGAAGCCACTTCCGCTTGTTGATGACTTATCTAAAGCACCATCAGTAGCAGGTCTTGCATCTAAATACAAATCTACATCTGCATTGTTATAAGCTAATGCATCTGTAATCGTGTCATTTATAGTCCACTCTAATAATATTTTTGCTCCATCCTCATCCTCTAGTGTGTAAGTTTCTTCTACTTCATCATCTTCTTTTGTACATGATGAAAAAAAGCTCAACGAAATCAAAGCAGCAATTGCTATCAAATATTTAGTTTTCATTTTTATTAGTTTTAAATTTAACTTATGATGCAAAATTAAGATTTTTCAGAATATCTCTTGCATTATCACGCTTTTTTTTTTCTCTTTAAAAGTCATTAAAATTAAACCCTACATACTTCACTGTTTTACGTCAAAAACTAACGTAATATGATTATAAACAAAAGAAAAACAAGGGAAATAAAAAAATCCCACTAAACGACTCACTAAAATCTCAACACACCTAATATTTCACTAAAAAATAAGAACGGTATAACACCTTTATAAAGCCGTTTTTAAGAACATGAAACCCACAAGGCAGGAGCAAAAAAACTAAGGTTAAGGTAGCTCTTACCATACAAAGACATGTTGAAAACCTAATTTCTAATTTTAAACACATAAAACCAGCAAGTTAAAGGTTAAACGCTGAAGGTTGAATCTAACTCACAAGGGCATGTTTAAACGTAAAACATATATAGACACATAAAAAACAACATCCTAACATAGCATTTTAACTAACCCTATCACTTCATCACAATATTTTGATTTCCTGCCCATTGTTTTAGGTCTTCCTTTTT
>CAYYNF010000269.1:0-3249 GCA_964472695.1 uncultured Flavobacteriaceae bacterium | reverse complement strand
GATAAAGATAGTCTCGTAAATAAAAAAATTAGAGCATTCATTATTCATCAATTAAGAAATAGTGATACTACCACTATAGGTGGAGGAGCTACTCCTATAGAAATAAGTGAGGAGGTTTTAAAAGTAGCAGCAAGGAAAGATCAGTTAATAGAACGCTTGTGTGTACAAGAGAAAAATACTTATTTCAGGAGACCTCACAATTCAGTTATTACAGAGGCATTGATACAAAGTTGTCACACTGATAGTATTCCTCCTACTGAAAGGAACTTAAATAATATACTTGCCCGAACACCAAATTTAAACAATGCGAATACAACGCCTTTTTCTATAGAAATTTGGAAAGCTTATTTCAAAGAGCAAATCGAGCTAGATAAAAAGGGGGTTAAAAAACTAGAAGAAAGCCCTGCTATATTAAACTATATCATCTCATGTATTAAAAGTAACGATCAAAATACATTAATAGATGATCATGATTGGGAGCAATTGCTCAAAGTAAAATATAAATATCTACAAGGGGTTGTAGAAAAAACTCCAGACAAAGGCTTTGTAATAAATACTGATGTTGATTCACTACCTCTTTTTTCGCAAGAATATCAGCGAAGATCATTTCTAAGAAGAATATCACCTCGTTCTTTAGAAACTTATAGATCACGTGAGGGACGAAAGGAAGACGATTCGAGACTTAATGAACAAAAGCATTCTAGCATAGCTGATTTATATAAATTTAGTCAGGGGGTAGCTCGTGTGTTTTCTGATAGTCTTATTGAGGAAGAAATGGCGGTTCTTAAGAGTATAAAATTTAGAGAAATAGATCAATTGTATATTGATGAGCAATTGGGGTTATATACAGGTATAACCTTAGGAAATGTTAATAATAGTACCAATGCAGTGGGAGTGTTCAATTATATATTTGAAAGACTTAGACTGTCTCAGACACCTAGAGAGGTAGTGGCTAAAATTATAAAACCTGCTTTAATTTATAACTTAAATAAACTGGCTAATCCAGATCTTGATTTACAAAAAAAAGGTTTGATTATGAGTAAGATGGCTCAGGGGTTAGGGGATTGTAATACACCTTTTATTGATATGTGTGTAATGGAAACATTAACGATGCCTCCTGATTTGCGTAAAGTGAGTATACATGAAATGAGGCAGATTCTTGAGGATAAGGCTTTACAAAGTCATTTTAAAAAAATGGTATCCAAAGAGGTAAGGAGAATTAAGGAAGATAAGGAGTTGCCTAAATCGGTAAAAGAAAAAAAATTATCGGAATTAGAATTTACTAGTGATCTCATCGAGAATACTGTGGGTGCTGTACTTATTATGCGTGGACAAGAGTATAGGCAAATTGTTGTAAATAATCTTGTAGATGAAAATGATACTTATAGAAGCTTACCTTCTATTATAAAGGGAATGCCCCCATCAAATTTTAGAGGGACAAATAATGTCGATTTTGCAATACAACAAGTCAAGATAGGGCAGATGGAACTTATTGCAGCATCGGTGTGTAAAACAGATGACCAAGGAGTACCTATAATACATGAAAAAACAACGGAGGCTGGAGTTGTTCAATACTACGAAATTGATCTGGATAAGGTAGAAAGAATCACCAATAAAGAAACTCAAGCATTAGAATTAACGGCTTCTATAAAGCCTGAGATATTAGGGGATGAAATTGCTGATTATATTGCTAAAGTATGCTCTATAGACGAGAATATAGCTGACGCTGTAATATATGAAGGAAATGATAGCCCTTTATTTATACCTAATATACAGAAAGAAATTTTCATGAAACAACTCCGAAAAGATCTTAAAGACTATAAAGTTAATGACCATAATATAAAACAGTATGTTAAGGAATATAAAGTAAAATTGGGAGAGCGTTTGTTTGAAGCGAGTAAGGAAATTGCCTCAAAACAAGTATCAGAACAAACAACTGAACAAAAGCATACGACTACGGATGATATAAGTATGTTTATGCATTCAAGGATACAACGAAAATCTAGTGTGGCAACTCCATTAGATAGCTCTACACAAAAAAGAAGAATACAGCGATCTCTGTCTTTATAAAATAAATACTAAATGTTTTTCGTGTAACAATACAATGAATGCTAGTTGTATTGTTACACGAAAATCTATAGCATTACAATGCTTTTAGGGCTGCTAATAAATGTTGGTTTTCTTCCTCGGTTCCAATGGTTAAACGAAGTGTATTTTTACATAGTACCTGTGTGGTGCGGTTACGGATTACAATACCTTTGTCTATTAACTGATTATAACGTTTAGTAGCATTATCAACCTTTACTAAAATAAAATTAGCTTCTGAAGGATAAATATGTTCAATAATATTAATTTCCTTTAAAGCTTCCTCCATAACTTTACGTTGGGTTAAAATAGCTAAAATTTCACCCTCAACCATAGCGGTATCTAAAATACGTTCTAAGGCACGTTGTTGTGTCAATTCATTTACGTTATAAGGAGGTTTAATTTTGTTTAGTACCGAGATAATTTCAGCAGATGCATAGCATAATCCTAAACGAATTCCTGCCATACCATAAGCTTTGGAAAGGGTTTGAGTAACCACCAAATTAGGAAATTGTTCCAGTTTAGTAATCCAACTCTCTTGTGATGAAAAGTCAATATAAGCTTCGTCAACCACCACTAAACCTTTAAAATTCTCTAGCAGATTTGTAATGGCTTCTAATGAGAGTGTGTTTCCTGTAGGATTATTAGGAGAGCAAATAAAGATCATTTTAGAACGCTCATCTATGTTTTCTAGAATTGAAGGTACATTAGGTTGAAAATCTTTATTAAGGTTGACTTTACGTTCCTCTACTTCGTTGAGGTTAGATAGTACAGTGTACATTCCATAAGTAGGGGGTAAGGTAATGATATTGTCTTTTTGGGGCTCACAAAAGGCTCTGAATAAAAGGTCAAGTACCTCATCACTTCCATTTCCTAATAAGATTTGTGAAGTTTCTAGTTGCTTTTGTTTTGCTAGTACCTCTTTTAACATACGTTGTTGTGGATCAGGATAACGGTTTACTCCATTCTCAAAAGGATTCTCATTCGCATCCAAAAAAAACATTGTTGATCCATCAGACACATATTCATCTCGTGCAGAACTATAAGGCTTCATTTGCTTTACATTCTCACGAATAATGCTATTTAAATTAAACTCGGTCATTTTCTTACACTAATATTATATTGTCTCTCTCTTTGGAGAAATTATTACTTACACTTGTGAGT
>CAYYNF010000268.1:0-3250 GCA_964472695.1 uncultured Flavobacteriaceae bacterium | reverse complement strand
GGAATAGCTATAGTTACAAAAACTAAAACTAGACCCGAAACAAGAAAAAACAAGTTTCTATCCGCAAGTTTTTTGTAATAAAATATTGTACTTACTATAAAATGAATTAGAGCATTACAAATCGTAAATACCCCTAAAAGTTGTTGCCCAGTGCTATTACCATTAAGAATGGCATATCCCATCCCGTAAAATATAAATGAATTAGCTAACAACAATAAAATATCATCAATTTCAAACTTCTCTTTTTGAAGTAACTTATACGCAATAAATATCAAGTAAAATGTGCAAAAAAATATTAAAAGGAATGATAAAGCTATTCCATAATGTTCCATGTTACTATACTTAGACAAGTACCAGATTACAAAAATCAACCAAGTCATTCCAAAAGAAGAATAGTATAGAGGTTTCCAGTATTTTTTGAAAGCAACAAATAGAATTCCAATATTAATAATTGCCATATATGTAAAAAGTGTAGCCACTTTTCCTGAGCCTTCACTTAGTAAGAATGGAACTGCATATGCACCTACCAATCCAATATGAGCTATTACCTGTTTATTGTAATGTATTGCTGCTATGACTGTAAATGCAGTAAAAACAACCATTAGTCCAAAAGCAGCAATTTGCGGAATTAATTCGTAAAAACTATAAGCAGAATAGGTTATAAAATATAATATTGCTATTGCCCCGCTTACAAGGACAGCGCTATAATTCTTATACTTTTTCTTCAGTTTTATTCCGAATCCCAAAAGCCCTAACCCAGTTAAATACCCTAAGATTACCCTTGTAAGTGGACTTATTAAATCATTCTCGATAGAATATTTTGCACCGATTGCAACACCAATAACAATAATAATAATTCCAATTTTACTGATTAGATTTTCCCCTATAAATTTTTCGAGATCTGATTTCCTTTTAGGAGTCTTATCGATTAAAGAAACCTGCTTTTTTTCAGACTTCTCTCTAACTTGTTTAGTCTTTTTCTTTTGGTCAATAGATACAGAATCTATTTTAGGGTTAGGCTCTATATGTATTACCTTTTCGTGATCCTTAATCTCTTTTTTATCGACCTCTTGACTGGCGTCAGTAGTTTTTAGCTTATTAATCTCAAATTTCAAATTATTAATCTCCCTCACAAAATCATCTTGTCTTTTCAAAAGAGACTCTAACTTATCAGAAAGTTGATTTATTTTGTCTTTATTGTCAGCCATAATACTTTCAATGTTTAACAACTATGTTATTATTATCAAGTTACTTATAACTATTTAATAAAAATAAATATCTTTTACTTTTATTAAAAAACTAATGAATTTGTAATTATTCCCATAAACCAACGACCTACTACACATGATTCAAGAATTTACAGAGTTTGCCACTGATGCTATTTTAAAAATTGGAAATGAAGAATTACTTCAAAACTATGACAGTTCCAAAGCTGCTTCTCTGTTTACCTTGATTCGAACTCAGGAAACTCAGGCGATTATTCAAGTTGATGACCAAACGATTACGATTCAAAAAAACACCTTGATTGTATTGACTCCAAATCAATATATGTCCTTTATAGAAGGAAATGACCTGGTAGTTTATCAATTCAATAGAGAATTTTATTGTATCAAAGATCATGACAAAGAAGTTAGTTGCATGGGATTATTGTTTTATGGAAACAACACCATTCCTATCCTAACTTTAGACCAGGAAAACATCCAAAAGTTAGATAACTTACATGACATTTTTGTTGAGGAACTAGCTACTGTGGATACTATACAAGCTGAAATGCTGAGAATGTTAACAGCCAGACTAATTATTACTGCAACAAGGCTTATGAAGCAACAAACCGATTTTGTCGACGTACATGATGAACAAATCGATTTGCTACGAAACTTCAACGCACTGGTCGAATCCCACTTTAGAAAAGAACACTCGGTGAGCTTCTATGCGGAGCAATTATTCAAATCGCCTAAAACACTTTCTAATAACTTTGCAAAATTTAAGCAAAGTCCGTTACAAATTATTCATAACAGAATCATTTTAGAAGCAAAAAGGCTGCTTCACTATACCGACAAAACTGCCAAAGAGATTGCCTATGAAATCGGATTTGAAGATGCTTCTCATTTAAGCAGAATGTTCAAAAAACATACTGCCGTTTCTCCCTCAGAATTCAGAAAACGCTTAAAGCTTGAACCTTCTGTACAGTAAAGCTTCTATTAAACGTATTTTCTATCTACCTCTAATTCTTTTTAAATAATTCTTAATGAGAATACACCTTCCTATACCCTTACAATTCACTTAAACTTACCACCTAAGGAAAAATTGACATGTACTCGGGAAAAACCACTATGTATTAGCCCTTGTTCTTACCGCATCTTTGTAGTGTTAAATCAAAACAACATATAAAGATGAAAACTAACAATAAATCCATTTTCAATTTAATTGAAATATTCCGAAGAGATAGACAAAATAAGGTAAGACCAGTTCTAGTACAATCGCATTGTGAACAAAAAGGTATGCACGATTTTTATTGTGATGCCGAAAAACCTTTTATCTCTCAATAGAGATACATTCCTAATGAGCTAAAACCTCAACACAGGAAAAATTGACAAACATAAAATAACCAATCATATATAATTTTTACATAATAATTAAAACCATAAACAAATGAGCACATTTAATGTACCAACTAGAGAAGAAGTAAACCCTACAAATCAAGCAATTTTTGACAACTTAGAAAAAGCATTAGGGTTTGTCCCTAATTTATACGCAACCTATGCACATAGTGATACTGCATTAGAAAACTATTTAAACTTTTCAAACGCTAAAACTTCATTATCTGCTAAAGAAAAAGAAGTAGTTAATTTAGCAGTGAGCCAAGTAAATGACTGCTTATACTGTTTATCTGCTCACACTGCAATCAGTAAAATGAACGGATTCACAGACGAACAAATTTTAGAACTAAGAGCCGGACAAGCATCCTTTGACCCTAAACTAGATGCATTAGCTAAGCTAGCTAAAAACATCACCGAAAACCGAGGTAGAGCAGATCAAAATGCCATTCAAAATTTCTTAAATGCAGGATATTCTAAAGGAAACTTGATCGACACCGTAGTTCAAGTAGGAGAAAAAACTATTTCAAATTATGTGCATAGCACAACACAAATACCGGTAGATTTCCCAGTAGCTCAACCATTATCTGCGCAGACAGTATAGTTTAGCTAACCCAAACCTGATGTCCTGAAAAGGGACGGTAACACAAACC
>CAYYNF010000267.1:0-3263 GCA_964472695.1 uncultured Flavobacteriaceae bacterium | reverse complement strand
CAGAGCTATCCCAACCATTATCAAAACCAGTAGTGGTTCCCTCATTAAAATAAATGTTGGTATAAATTGTTTCGTTGTTACTTGTTAATGCTAAATCAATATTTCCTGTAGTGTTCACTGCTCTTGCAGCTACACCGCGAGCAGGTCTTGAAGCTGTTGGAGTAATGCTACTACTATGGCTTCGGTTAGATGCTTTAAAAGAAACCGAACCGTTTGTATTAGCTTTTACAAAGAAACCTTGTCCTGGAGCTAACATTAGTGCATTGGCATTATTAATGGCAGTATATCCCGAACCACTACGAATCCATAGTGTTTGCTCTGCTAAAACTCCTGTATTATCAGTATCGGTTAAAAAGTCACTAGAGCTGTAATAAGCAGTAAAAGGATTACCTACTAAGTTGTAAGCTTTTTTAGTCCCTATACTTACAGTACTTGTTATATTACCTGTGTTAATACTTCCTGTTAAACTAACATTTCCTGCTGAACCTAGCTTAGTAGCAAAACCAGTACCCGAAGTTAAATTACCAGCAATAATATTAGTAGTTCCATTGTAGTAATTCCAATATTTACTGTTAGTAAAATTGTTGTCATAATAACTAAAAGCGGTGTTGCCCGATGTACTCCCTGTAGCTAGTCCTGTATTGTTAGTAATATAATCGGCTATACTTTCTCCAGTTAATGGTGCTGTCACTAACTCCCAATCACTAGTTAAAGCTTTTTGGTAAGTGACATCACCAGTAACAGTAGCATTTGCTATAAAAGTTGACCCTGCTGCAATACTCATTGTATCAAAACTAACTGCACTTGTAGTAGTCACGGTTTTTCCTGTTGGAATGACTATAATGTCACTAGCAGCACTTGGTACTGCATTTTGGTCCCAGTTGCTAGCCGTGTGCCAGTCAGTGCCAGTTCCTGTAAAGGTGTAGGTAGTTGTAGGCGCTACAATATTGCTTATGATAATGTTATCAATTGTGAAAAATGTAAGTCCATTTATGTTATCTTTTATAGTAAATGAAGTAATCCCTTTAAATTTTTCTTTATCAATATAATTGGTGGCTTCAAATTTAAAAGCATTATTTATTTCATAATTAAAGCCAGTGTTAGTATCACCAGTTTCATAAGTGTAGTCGAACATACCGCCTTTAGAAGTATTGATCGAAATAAAAGAGGTATATTGGAAAGCCCCGTGTTCAAAAGAGACTAAATCAAATGTGCTCCCATCTAAAAGCTCAAATTTAGTTTCTGATGAATAATAACTCACTAGTACATTTCCATATACTGAATATGCGGGATCAGTAGTTGAAGAATAATCCTCTAAAAAGTGTGCATTTACACCAACAGGATCCGTCACCACTAGGGTATTCCCACTAACAGTTTGTTGTAAATTGCTAGTATAGTCTCCAGTCACATTAGATTCAAAGTCAAAGGTAATTTGAGCATTAAGGAAGCTTGTTATTAGTAATAAGCTTAAAAGGTAGATTTTTTTCATAGTTAATGATCTGTTTAATTATATGACAAAATTAAGTTTTTAAAAAAAAACATAACATCACTTTAGCTGTTGTATTTGTTTTTTATCGATAAATTATGCTCGTTTGAGTGTTTACGGACTGATGTTTCTAGTTTTTATTGTAAAAAAATGATAACATTTAACTTTAACATTTTAGTAGTTGATCCCAATCCCATAACTCAAGAACCACGATGGCGCTGAAATGTTTTCCGTGCTTATTAACACTTACAAAACAATATAAATTATAGAGGGTTTAAATTTTATGTCCCGAACCCCAAACTAAAAACAAATATTGCTAGCAACAGTCTTTTACTGGTTGCCCAGTAACACTAGCACACAAAACTATCTTGTTGAAAGGCTCGTTTTTTTATTGCGCCAGTTTTTGAGTTGGGTCAGCTTAACAATAAAACAAAAGTGAGAACGCTGCAATTTTTTTAGTGGCTAAAAAACTATAATTTAAATAGAATTTACACAAAAAAATACCCCCAAATAGTATTTAACTTTTTGGGGGTACTTCAATTTGGGTGGTTTTTAGAATGTTATAATTAGCAGTCCTTAGTCAAAACTACTACCTAATGGATCATCATCATCCACTGATTGTGCTTGTGCTTTTTTAGGGCTTAAAATTGCAAAAGTACCTAAAGCAGTTAAAGCGGTATATTTACCCATTTTTTGTAGGGCTTCTTTTCTTGAAATTTCGTTTTCTTTATTTTTTTTGATTTCTTTTTTCATGAGGGTGAATATTAGAAGTTAATTTTTCTAGTGATGTTTTGTGTAGGATTAACTACGTTTACTAAATAAATTCCTGTAGCTAGTGTTGGGGTATCGATAAGTGAGTTGCCTTCGCTATCAATACTTGTAGTGTACACCACTTCTCCCGCAAGGTTAATAATACTTACACTAGTCACTCCTGTAAATCCTGTAATGTTAATTTGGTTGCTATTAGCTTTAAACACATTAGCTGTAGCGTTAGCTACCTCAAAAGTATCGTTACTTAAGCTTGCTGCACTACGTTGTAAGTAAAAACGCTCCGCATTCGTTTCGTTTTCTTGTAAAGTAACACTGTAGTCCTCACTAGTGATGTCAATGGTTTTATTTTCTTTAGTATCTACTAAAAACAAGTCTTCTACATTAGTAGTTGTTGCACTAAAAGTAATCTCTTGACCCGCTTCGGCATTTACTCCTACTGGGATAATCGTTTCGTCATTATCAGGTAAAGATTGAATCGCTAATTGGCGACCGTCATTATCACTTACTAGTTCCGTATATACATTTAATCCAGATTCTAAACCTCCAAACGTAGAGCTATCCCAACCATTATCAAAACCAGTAGTGGTTCCCTCATTAAAATAAATGTTGGTATAAATTGTTTCGTTGTTACTTGTTAATGCTAAATCAATATTTCCTGTAGTGTTCACTGCTCTTGCAGCTACACCGCGAGCAGGTCTTGAAGCTGTTGGAGTAATGCTACTACTATGGCTTCGGTTAGATGCTTTAAAAGAAACCGAACCGTTTGTATTAGCTTTTACAAAGAAACCTTGTCCTGGAGCTAACATTAGTGCATTGGCATTATTAATGGCAGTATATCCCGAACCACTACGAATCCATAGTGTTTGCTCTGCTAAAACTCCTGTATTATCAGTATCGGTTAAAAAGTCACTAGAGCTGTAATAAGCAGTAAAAGGATTACCTACTAAGTTGTAAGCTTTTTTAGTCCCTATACTTACAGTACTTGTTATATTACCTGTGTTAATAC
>CAYYNF010000266.1:0-3289 GCA_964472695.1 uncultured Flavobacteriaceae bacterium | reverse complement strand
GGACAAGGGAATAAACGAGCTTATCGCAGCATTTAAGACTTTAAATGAAAGCTATAAGCAGATCAAATTACTCCTAGTAGGTTCGTATGAGAAAGAATTAGATCCTGTTTTGTCAGAAACTGAAAAAGAAATTACTGAAAATCCAAACATCATATCCGTAGGCTGGCAAACTGATGTGCGCCCCTATTTTGCGGTATCTGATGTTTTGGCTTTTCCTAGCTATCGCGAAGGTTTTCCTAATGTGGTAATGCAAGCTGCGGCAATGGGACTCACAAGTATAGTAACAGATATAAATGGATGCAATGAAATCATTTCTGATGGAGTGAATGGATTGATTATTCCGCCTAAGGATGAAGAGCAGCTGCGTTTGCAAATGAAGGCTTTAATAGAAGATAGAGATTTAGTTGATCGATTATCAAAAGAAGCTCGAACCATGATCTGTGAGTTATACGAAAGAAAACAGGTTTGGAAAGCTTTGTTAGAAGAATATCGAGCTTTACAAGGTAAATTAGAAGAATAGGGTATAAAATTACTATGTAGTTTTACTTACTTTTGGGGGCATAAATAGAGATAAAAAAGGATTACAACGTATGTATCGTTCATTTTTAAAAAGAGTACTAGATTTTTTTGCAGCAGGTATAGGATTACTACTATTGTCTCCTGTGTTATTAACTGTAGTGGTTATTTTGCTATTTGCTAATAAAGGGAAACCATTCTTTTTACAGACTCGTCCAGGGAAAAATGAAAAGCTTTTCAAAATTATAAAGTTGAAAAGTATGAATGATAAGAAAGATGAAAAAGGTGAATTATTGCCCTATGAGCAACGCATAACTAAGATCGGAGCATTTGTGAGAAAGTACTCTTTGGATGAAATTCCACAGTTATTTAATGTACTCAAGGGAGATATGAGTCTTATTGGACCTAGGCCTTTATTAGTTCAATATTTACCTTTGTATAACCAGCAGCAAAAACGCAGACATGATGTAAAACCAGGGATTACTGGATGGGCTCAAGTTAATGGAAGAAATGCGATAAGTTGGAAACAAAAGTTTGAATATGATGTGTGGTATGTGGATAATTTATCGTTATTATTAGATATTAAAATTCTTTTTAAAACCATTAAAAAAGTACTAATAAAAGAAGGAGTAAACAGTCAAGTAAACCTCAATATGCCAGTTTTTACTGGGGGAGATGATGAATAACTATGCAGGAGAAGGAAAAAATAGTAATAATTGGCGCCTCTGGTCATGCTAAAGTAATTATTGATAGTATAGAGTTAGTAGGACAGTATGAGATCATAGGTCTTATTGATTCGTATAAATTGAAAGGAGAGAAGATTTTAAATTATCAAGTAATTGGTACAGAAGAGGATCTTCCTAAATTCATTCAACAAGGGGTTTCAAAAGGAATTATTGCGATTGGAGATAACTGGACTAGATATAAAATGCATGCTAAGATCCAACAAATCGCTCCTGATTTTGAATTCATTTCAGTTGTGCATCCGTCTGCTATAGTGAGCCGTTATGCAAAAATTGGAAAAGGTGTTGCTATTTTGTGTGGAGTCATCATCAATGCAGATGCAGTAATTGAGGACTGTTGTATTTTAAATACCAATGCCAGTTTAGGGCATGATAGCATAATGCAGCGATTTTCTAGCATTGCTCCTAGTTGTACTATAGGAGGAACAGTAACTATAGGTGAATTTTCAGCGATATCTATTGGTGCTACTGTAAATCAAAATCTGGCTATAGGCAAACACACTGTGATAGGTTCTGGATCAGTAGTGGTTAGATCTATTGAAGATAAAGTGGTTGCTTACGGTGCGCCTGCAAAAATAATTCGGGCCAGAAAGAAGGAAGATCCATATTTAATAATAAAATATTAGTTGGGTATCTCATCTTTGTTATGCCTTAATACATGAAAGAACTCTTATAAAACCTACAAACCAAATGATTGATTCAGTTCCTAAAATAAAAATTATCGAGTCTAAAGAAGATTGGAAGAGTCTTCTTCAAGAAATTGGTAATTACGATTTTTATCATACGTTTGATTATCATCAGTTATCAAAATCTGATCAGGAAAAACCCATTTTAATCAGTTATAAAGAAGATGATATTAGTATAGCTTTACCATTATTATTACGAAAGATCTTTGATACATCATATTATGATATCACTTCGGTGTATGGATATGCAGGTCCGGTTCAAAAAGGTGTTGACCATAGCTTTGATAATAATCGATTTGCTCATTATTTTAAAGAGTTCTTAATTGAAAATAATATTGTGAGTGTTTTTTCAAGGTTAAACCCTTTCATTGCACATCAAGAGGATATTTTACTAGGTCTAGGGGAGGTGATCACTTTAGGTAAAGTAGTAAATATCGATATAACTGAACCGATCGATGAACAGAGAGTTAAGTTTTCAAGTACAACTAAAAGATATATCAATAGAGCCAGAAGACTTTGTACAGTAAGAAGATTGGAGTCTAAAGAGGATATTAAAGCCTTTAAAGATTTGTATTATGAAAATATGGATAGGGTAGATGCAAAGGACTCCTATTATTTTAAAGAACGTTATTTTAATCAGTTTATAGAAAGTGAAGATTTTGAAACTGATGTGCTGTTAGCTATTTATAATGAGACTCAGGAAATTATTTCGGCAGCTATGATGGTTAAAACAAATAACATTATTCAGTATCATATTTCAGGAACTAGGAATGACTATTTACATTTAACACCAATACGTTTGCTCATAGATGAAACTCGTATAAAAGGTAGTGTAGATAACTATACATATTTCAATTTAGGAGGAGGTTTAGGTAGTGCTGAAGATTCTTTATTTAAGTTTAAATCTTCTTTTTCTAAGGATCATAAAGATTTTAAGATTTGGAAATATATAGTAAATTCAGAAGTGTATAGGGATTTATGCCATACTTATGCTAAAGCATCATCTGATAATTTTTTCCCCTTATATCGTTCTAGGTAGATGGGGTTTTATAGTTTGTTTTCTCCCCTAATATTATCACTATTATAATTGATGAATTATAGCCAGTGTGTAAATATTTGATTTACAGTATTTTATAGATTAATTCTTTCGCCATAGGGGGAATGTCCCCTGTTTTATTAGGTTATTTTCCTCTAAATTACATGTGGAGAACCACTAAATTTGTCGAAAGTTATAACATTGATAATGAATTTATTTTGTGTTTTTTTTAGCTTTTTATTAAGATCTGATTAATATAACAATACCGTAACATAATTATGTGTTGTTTATTCAATACAATTTGTTAC
>CAYYNF010000265.1:1595-3311 GCA_964472695.1 uncultured Flavobacteriaceae bacterium | reverse complement strand
AACTAAGTGGATCTGTAGATGCTTATTTCAGAGCAAATGCAACTTCTGTAAATGAATTAGGTGAAGAGCCAGGAACTTCTTTTGCAGATGACAATGGTTTTGCATTAGGTATGGCAAACCTTATTGCCTACAAAGAATTTGGTAAAACAGCTGTAGTTGCTGATTTAGCTTTTGGTCCAAGAGCAGGTCAAGCAATAGCTGGTGATGATGATCGTTATGTTAACCAATTATATGTAACTTACGCTCCTCTTGAAGAATTGACTTTTACTTTTGGTAAATTCAACACTTTCTTAGGATATGAAGTAATTTCTCCAGTAGGAAACTTTAACTACTCTACTTCATACATGTTCTCTAATGGACCATTCTCACATACTGGTTTAAAAGCAGATTATGCTATTGATGAAAACTTCTCTGTAGGTGCTGCTATTATGAATGCAACTGATGTAACTGCAAACAATAATGGTATTGGTCACTACACTGGAGGTTTACAGTTAGGATATGCTAATGATAAAGGAAGTGTATTTTTAAATGCTCTTTACGGAAAAGAAAGTGCAGATGCAATTCCTTCTTACCAAGTTGATTTAACTACAGGATGGGACTTAACAGACGAACTTTACTTAGGTGCTAACGCTACTTATAAAGATTACGAAGGTTCTAATCACAATGGTTTCTACGGTGTTGCTCTTTACCCACAGTATGACTTTACTGATGCTTTCTCTCTTGGTTTAAGAGGTGAGTACTTTGGAAATGTAATTGCAAACACCGACACTAACGTAATTGCAACGACACTTACTGGTGCATATACTGTAGGTGGTCTTACAATTAAGCCTGAACTACGTTTAGATATTAGAGAAAATGATGACTTTCAAGACCTTAATGGTGAGCCAACAGAATTTTTAGGTTCTGCTGTTTTAGGTGCTGTTTACGCATTCTAAGAAAAAGTAATCATACTTTACATCATATTACTTTTAAAAAAAGCTTCTATTTTAAAATAGAAGCTTTTTTTATGTCTTATTTTAAAGTGATTTCAACTACTAATGTATATTAATCACATAATATTTGTAAATTAACAATCTTTACCATACCGACAAAGTTTGTGATATTATGAAAAAAATAATCCTACTTGCACATTGTCCTGACAAGCCAGGTATTGTGGCAAGAATAACTAATTTTATACTTGAACGACAAGGAAACGCTCTTAACTTAGAACAATATGTAGATACTAAAGACAATATTTTCTTTATGCGTTTAGTTTGTGAGTTTGAAAACAAGCCTGAAATCCTAAATAGTATCAAGGTACAATTTCAAAGTATTGCCTCTGACCTACAAATGCAATGGCAATTATACGATCCAAACAAAAAACCAAAAATGGCACTTTTTGTGTCCAAGTACTCTCATTGTTTATATGATATATTAGGACGCTTCTCCTCTGGAGATTTACCTGTTGAAATCCCTATAATTATTAGCAATCATACCGATATGGAAGCTGTTGCTAATCGTTTTGAAATTCCTTTTGCCTGCATTCCTGTATCTAAAGCCAACAAAGCCGAAGCCGAGGAAAAACAGCAAGCCTTACTCCAGAAATATAAAATTGACTTTATTGTTCTATCACGTTATATGCCAGTCCAGTCTAAAGATTTTACTGAGAAGCTTACTAGTCAAATTAGAAATATTCATCATTCAGTTTTACCGGCTTTTCCTGGTGCTACAACCTAT
>CAYYNF010000265.1:0-1585 GCA_964472695.1 uncultured Flavobacteriaceae bacterium | reverse complement strand
ACTTTCTAGAGCTATAAAACATCATGTAAATAGAAAAATATTGGTCTATAAAAACAAAACCATTATTTTTGATTAGTGTCTTTGTAATACCAATTTGTCTTTGAGAGCTTGTTTAAACTCACTACTTCCTGTAATTCAGTTTAAACAAGCTCTGAATTTAAATACTTACATCAATTTTTAATCGTTCGTTTTTACTTATACCTACTTTCTATGAAAAAAACAAGCCTTCTATTATTATCCATGCATATAGCACTTTTAAGTTCTTGTTCGGAATTGCAACATGTTGTTAATAATTTACCTGATGTTATTGCCGCACCAGATGGGCAATTAAGTAATACTTATATTTCCAATGGATTAAAAGAAGCTCTTGATAACGGTATTGATAAAGAAGTGAGTAAACTAGCTACGAAAAATGGTTTTTTTACAAACGAATCGGTAAAGATACTGATCCCTAATGAACTCCAAAAAGTCGATCAAACCTTACGAAAAATAGGGCTTGACGAACTAGCAGATGAAGGTCTTAAAATTTTAAATCGTGCCGCTGAAGATGCTGTAGGTGAGGCAATCCCAATATTTGCTACTGCAATCAAGGAAATGAGTATTGAAGATGCTAAAGGATTATTACTAGGAGGTAATAGTGCCGCAACAAATTACTTAAAGCAAAAGACAAGTACTGCACTTTATCAGAAATTTAATCCAATTATTACTAACTCTCTTGATAAAGTAGGAGCTAACCAAATTTGGAAAGAAATTATCACTAAGTACAATACAATTCCATTACTTAATGACGCACAAAACCCCGACTTAACTTCTTATGTAACTAATCAATCATTGAAAGGAGTGTTCAAAATGATTGCTGTTGAAGAAGGGAATATTCGTTCAAAACTTTCATCTAGAACTTCAGAGGTACTTCGTAAAGTATTTGCTTTACAGGATTAAAATAACATAATACTTCTAAGAACTTGTTTAAACCTATCTGTTTCACACCAAATTATACTTTAAAAAATATAATTGGTGTGAAATTACAACATCTATTATTTAAATTCATAAAATTCCTATTTTGAAAAAGATTTTACTAGGACTTATTGGTGGGATTATATTATTATTTTCGGGTTATCTTGTGGCCGCCTATAATATCACTTACAGTGAAGGAACTCGTAGCGGTGAACTAATTAAATTCAGTAAAAAAGGTGTCCTATTTAAAACCTTTGAAGGTGAAATTAGTCAAGGAATATCTGGAGCACAAATTTTTAAGTTTTCAGTAGAAGAAAACCAACCTATAGTCATCGAGAAGCTACATACTTATCAAGGGAAATACGTAAAAGTACGCTATAAAGAACGTTTCACAACCTTTCCTTGGCTTGGAGATACGCACTATTACATCACAAATGTTGATTTGGAGAGTTCTCCGCATTTTAACAAATAATCTTTTTAGTTATGAAAAATTCATTCAAAAGAAGTATTGATTCTCATGTAATGCTTTCTGAACTTATGCTTCCATCCCATTCTAATTTTAGTGGTAAAATTCATGGTGGATACATCTTATCTTTAATGGATAAAGTAGCCTTTGCCTGTGCTGCAAAAT
>CAYYNF010000264.1:0-3320 GCA_964472695.1 uncultured Flavobacteriaceae bacterium | reverse complement strand
GTAATATACTTAAGTATATTAATACTCCAACTTTTGTATATTTAAAACGCAAATATAATTTATAAAAAATTTACTAGAGATGAGTTTTATCACTAATATCCATGCAAGACAAATTCTTGATTCACGTGGGAATCCTACAGTAGAAGTAGATGTAGTAACAGAAAGTGGTGTAATTGGAAGGGCAGCTGTTCCTTCGGGAGCTTCAACAGGTGAACATGAAGCTGTTGAGTTACGAGACGGAGGCAATGATTACATGGGTAAAGGCGTACTAAAAGCTATAGCTAATGTAAATGAAATTATTGCGGAAGAATTATTTGGATATTCTATTTTCGAGCAAAATGCTATAGATAAAGCTATGATCGAATTAGATGGTACACCTAATAAATCGAAGTTAGGTGCTAATGCTATCTTAGGAGTATCTTTAGCGGTAGCAAAAGCTGCGGCACAAGAATTAGGACAACCTTTATATCGTTATATTGGTGGAGTTAGTGCAAATACTTTACCTGTACCAATGATGAACATTATTAACGGGGGGTCACACTCTGATGCACCAATAGCTTTTCAAGAGTTTATGATAATGCCTGTTAAGGCTGAAAACTTTACACAAGCTATGAAAATTGGAACTGAAATTTTTCATAACTTGAAGAAAGTTTTAAAAGATAGAGGTCTTAGTACAGCTGTAGGTGATGAAGGTGGTTTTGCTCCAACATTAGATGGAACTGAAGACGCATTAGAGTCTATCAAGAAAGCTGTTGAAAATGCAGGCTATAAGTTTGGTGAAGAGGTAATGGTTGCTTTAGATTGTGCAGCTGCTGAATTTTATGTAGATGGTAAGTATGATTACACTAAATTTGAAGGTGGGTCAGGGGTAGTAAGAACATCAGAAGAACAAGCAGATTATCTAGCTGAACTAGCAGCAAAGTATCCTATTATATCTATTGAAGATGGTATGGATGAAAATGACTGGGAAGGATGGAAATACCTTACGGAAAAAATAGGAGATAAAGTACAGTTAGTAGGTGATGATTTGTTTGTTACTAATGTACAGCGTTTAGCAACAGGTATCGAGAAAGGAATAGCAAATTCGATCCTTATTAAGGTAAACCAAATAGGTACACTTACAGAAACAATCGCAGCAGTAAATATGGCTCATAATGCAGGTTACACTTCTGTAATGTCACACCGTTCTGGTGAAACAGAGGATAATACTATTGCAGACTTAGCTGTAGCTTTAAACACCGGACAAATAAAAACAGGTTCAGCTTCTCGTTCAGATCGTATGGCAAAATATAATCAGTTATTGAGAATTGAAGAGGAACTAGATGATGTTGCTTATTTTCCAAAAGAGAAAGCATTTAAAGTTTCTTAACTTTATAATAATGTGAATTTTAATAAAAGGTAGTAATATGTTTATATTACTACCTTTTATGTTTTATAAGAATGTAATAACAATTCCTCATTGTTATAAAACACGAAGTTCATATTTCAATTAGTATTATAGCAAAAGGGTGCATAAAAGTTCAGTTGTTATATACTAGAATAGATGTATATTTTCTGCCTTATTTTCAATCAGGATAGTAATTTTTATTGTCATTTGTTGATTAATGATAGAGGAGACCTTTTAGGAATAGAGTTTTGTCTAAGTTATACCAATTCAACACAAATACATCAATAGCTATTAGAGAAGCTAATTTGTGCATCCTTTAAGTGTTATATTAAATGTGAAGACTAAATAATTATTTTATGCCCTTTAAAAATATATTAAAATTATCTCTTTTTTTTCTAGCCATATATGCTGCCTATGTAAAATTATCAATTGGAACTTTATATATCCTTTACGATGATGCTTATATGTTTGTGCGTTATGCTTACAATATCTTGGAGAATGGGACTTATGGTTGGATTGCTAATCAGCCTAGTTATGGATGTACAAGTATGTTATATGTGTTTTCTCATGTTATTTTTATGTTTCTTGGGGCACTGAATGTTTTAGATCTTGGGGAATATGTCTATTATCATAATATCTTATATTTCATTTTAACACTTTTTCTCTTTAATCTAAATATTGACTATATATTAAGGGGGGCTGATAAAAAAATAACGATGGCTGTTGGTTTCTCAGTACTTCCCTTAGCATTATTGTGGTTACAGATTACAGGTATGGATACCCTAGCAGCTGTTAGCTTTAATTTTCTACTGACTTATTTATGTTTACGTCATGTACAGGCTGATAATAAATTAAGTAGTATTATTCAGATTGTAGTTGTTGGGTATTTAAGTTTTTTAATACGTCCAGATAATCTATTATATGTAACAGTATTTCCATTTTTATGGTTGATATCATATAAAGAAAAAAAATCTAACATATTCCTTTTCTGTTTCATTTTAGGAGGTGTTTTGATTTTACATGGACTAATCACCTATGTTTATTTTGGGAACGTATTACCTATACCTTATTATGTAAAGACGCTTAATTTCTATAAAGCTTACCTAGGTACTTATGAGTGGAATACATTTAAGTATCTATCTAATGTGTTGATTTTTAATTTCCCGTTTGTAGTATTAATATTATATAACTTTCGAAGAAAAATGAAATTAATGCTTGTCTTTCTTATTCCTTGGTGTATTTCTACTTGTGTTATGATGGATAAAGTTCAAATTATGGGGTATCATTCTCGATATTTTATTCCTTCTATACCTTTTCTAATTATACCTGCGTTATTAGTACTTCGTGATCTTAAAAATAATGCACCTTATTTTAAAGATGTAAGATTATATGGATCAATAGCTATAGTTACTTTTGTTATTTTCCAACTTAGAGAAGTAGGTTCATTAGTCTTTGATGAGAAACAGAAAAAAGCAGAAGAAATAGCTTGTAGTTATGAAATGAATTTTAAAGATAACCTCTATGATGAATTAGATTTTTTAGGACGAATTGAAGAAATTGATCTTGTAGAAAAACTTGCTAAATCTATTAATGATACTAATTTTAGTATGGGAGCAACTGAGCATGGTTATTTGGCAGGAAGCCATAGAGATAATGTTGTGCTGTGCTTGGCAGGATTACATAATATTCATATATTAAAAGAAAAAAGATTTAATAATACAGTAATAGAGAAGAGTTTCGAAGAGTATAAACCAGACTTTATATGGCTACCTCATACTGATTATCCAGGACTCCGTTATGACATAATATACAATAATACATTCCGAGAAAATTATCATTTTTATAATAATATACTTGACTTTGGTATCGCAATACGGAAAGAGTCTCCGTTTAAAGCAAAGATTATTAAGTTTTTTAAAGAATATTCTAGCCT
>CAYYNF010000263.1:0-3335 GCA_964472695.1 uncultured Flavobacteriaceae bacterium | reverse complement strand
GGTGGAGGCTATGATTCGGGTTATGCGACTACGCGTATTCCTGATAATGGTAAAATGTCTAAGCATTTCCAGTTTGAGGCTAATATGACCTTGTCTGGAGCGGCGGCGGATCATCGTTATTTAGCAACACCAACAGAGCAAAAGCAAATTGTTGCGGCAATTTATAATGCTTTATTTGGAGGGGCTACAGTGAAACTTTCTGATAAGTTGTCAGCTGGGGTTAAGAAGGCTGTTGCTGAGATTAAGAAAGCAGGTGCTAGAGCTGTCTTTGTGACTGGAGTTCAAGATAAAGATGCTCAACTAATTGCTTTGGCAATTAATGAAAAGTTGCAGAGTAAAGCTTTTGATGCTTCTGCACCAAAATTAACAAGTCAGGGTGATGCTAAGCAAGTAGCAACACTTGTAGCTGATATGAAAGCAGGTAAAGTAGGAGCTTTACTTATTGCAGGGGTTAACCCAGCTTATACCTTACCAAATGCTAAAGAGTTTATAGATGCTTTAGCAAAAGTAGGTGTAACAGTAGCATTTTCTTCGCATGCTGATGAAACAGCTTCTTTATGTGAGTTTGTAGCAACAACACCTCATTATTTAGAGTCTTGGGGAGATGTTCAGATTAATAAGGGAACTTATAGTTTGATCCAGCCTACAATTCGTCCATTATTTGATACAAGACAATTCCAAGATACGTTATTACAATTATTAGGTTCTACACTAGCTTATGATGATTATATCAGAAAAGCTTGGAGTGAGTCTATTTTAGGAGGAGCTTCTTTTAATCAAGCATTACATGATGGTGTTTTCAGAAAAGATGTAGCTTCAGTAAGTGCTTCTTTAGAGGGGCTTTCAGCAGCATCGGCTAAGTTAGCACGTCAGACTTCTAAAGGTTTTGAATTAGTACTTTATACAAAAACGGGTATGGGAGATGGACAGCAGTCAGCTAACGCATGGTTGCAAGAATTTCCAGATCCAATATCAAGAGCTTCTTGGGATAACTATTTAACGGTTTCTAAATCTGATGCAGCTGATTTAGGTTTAGAGAATTATAATGTAGCTAATGGAGGTCTTAACGGTAGTAAGGCTAATATTACTGTTAATGGTGTGAAATTAGAAAATGTACCAGTGTTAATTCAGCCAGGGCAAGCTAAAGGTTCTGTAGGATTAGCATTAGGATACGGAAGAACAAAGGGTCTTAAAGAGGAGATGCAAGTAGGTGTGAATGCTTACCCATTATATCAAAACTTCTCAGGGGTACAGAATGTAACTATTGAGAAAGCTTCAGGTTCAGATCATGAGTTTGCTTGTGTGCAGTTACAACGAACTTTAATGGGGCGTGGAGATATTGTAAAAGAAACTACTCTTGAGATTTTCAATACAAAAGAGAAGTCGGTTTACAATTCAATCCCAGTAGTATCTTTAGATCATGCAGAAACTCCAGTAACTTCTCCTGAGGTAGATATCTGGGATGAGTTTGATAGAACTGTTGGACACCACTTCAATTTATCGATTGACTTAAATGCTTGTACTGGATGTGGAGCTTGTGTGATTGCTTGTCATGCAGAAAACAACGTGCCAGTAGTAGGAAAGTCGGAAGTTCGTAGATCACGTGATATGCACTGGTTACGTATTGATAGATACTATTCTTCGGAAGAGACTTTCGCAGAAGATGATGCGAAAAAAGAAGGATTTAGTGGATTGAGTGAGAGCTTGTCTGGATTTGGAGGTATAGAAGATCCTTCTGAGAATCCACAGGTGGCTTTCCAACCAGTAATGTGTCAGCATTGTAATCACGCTCCATGTGAGACAGTATGTCCAGTAGCTGCTACATCACATGGTCGTCAGGGGCAAAACCATATGGCGTATAACCGTTGTGTAGGTACACGTTACTGTGCGAATAACTGTCCTTACAAAGTGCGTCGTTTCAACTGGTTCCTATACGCTGAAAATGATGAGTTCGATTTCCATATGAATAACGACTTAGGACGTATGGTCGTAAATCCAGACGTTACTGTTCGTTCACGAGGAGTAATGGAGAAATGTTCTATGTGTATGCAAATGACACAGAAAACAATTCTTGATGCAAAGCGTGACGGTCGTGTTATTAAAGATGGTGAATTCCAAACAGCATGTTCAAATGCATGTTCAACTGGAGCTATTGCTTTTGGTGATGTAAATGATAAAGAAAGTAAAGTGGCTGCTTCATTAGAAGGAGACCGTATGTATCATTTACTAGAGCATGTAGGTACTAAGCCTAATGTGCAGTATCAAGTAAAAGTACGTAACACTGAAAAAGCTTAATTAATTAAAATAAAGAAAACTAATTAGATAATATTATGTCTCATTACGAAGCACCTATAAGAAGACCGCTAGTCTCTGGTGATAAAAGTTATCACGATGTTACCTTAGACGTTGTAGCGCCTGTAGAAGGAAGAGCCAACAAACAATGGTGGATTGTTTTTGGTATCGCTCTTGCTGCATTTGCTTGGGGTCTTGGATGTATGGTTTATACAGTTGCCAATGGTATTGGTAGCTGGGGTTTAAATAAAACAGTTGGTTGGGCTTGGGATATCACCAACTTCGTATGGTGGGTAGGTATCGGTCACGCTGGTACATTAATTTCTGCTGTATTGTTGTTATTCCGTCAAAAATGGAGAATGGCTATTAACCGTTCTGCAGAAGCAATGACTATTTTTGCGGTTGTTCAGGCGGGATTGTTCCCTATTATTCACATGGGACGTCCTTGGTTAGCATATTGGGTACTACCAATACCAAACCAATTTGGTTCATTGTGGGTAAACTTTAACTCACCACTTTTATGGGATGTATTTGCAATTTCTACATATTTATCAGTTTCATTAGTATTCTGGTGGACAGGTTTGTTACCAGATTTCGCTATGATTCGTGATAGAGCTGTAACGCCTTTCTCAAAAAAGATATACGGAATCTTATCATTTGGATGGTCGGGTAGAGCTAAAGACTGGCAACGTTTTGAAGAGGTTTCTCTAGTACTTGCAGGATTAGCAACTCCACTAGTACTTTCTGTACACACGATCGTATCTTTTGACTTTGCTACTTCGGTAATTCCAGGATGGCACACTACAATTTTCCCTCCTTATTTCGTAGCAGGAGCTATTTTCTCAGGGTTTGCAATGGTAAATACACTATTAATTATCATGCGTAAGGTAGTAAGCTTAGAAAATTATATAACACTACAGCACATTGAGCTAATGAACTTAGTAATCATGATTACAGGTTCGATAGTAGGTGTAGCTTATATTACTGAGTTATTTGTAGCTTGGTATTCTGGAGTGGAATATGAGCAATACGCTTTCTTAAAT
>CAYYNF010000262.1:0-3348 GCA_964472695.1 uncultured Flavobacteriaceae bacterium | reverse complement strand
GAAAGATCTCAGAGAATATGGATGTATCGCCGCTTAGATACTTACGGAGTATTGAAATACGATTATTAATACTTAATTGAATCTATCGATTATTATTTGACAATTTTACCATAATATCTATACTTCTTGTGAATCTTCTAAAAAAGCTAAATCCCTAGTAATCATATTGAAAATAAATTCAGAGAAGTACACCAATATCATAATTCTGACACCAACTTAAACTCCGCTATATTCAAGGGAAAATCTCTAGCAATAATACAATATTCTGAGTAACCTGCTTTAGCTTGATCTAAGTCGACCAAACACCAACCACTCCCTTTTTTAGATTTTTTAGAAACTACCTTTTCATAACTTTCATTGAACTTCCCTGCATTATGCAAAGCATATACATCAAATGCATAACTCTTTGAAGCATCAGGTAAGTATAACTCTAAAAAATTAAACTTATTAGCAGTACTATCTGAAACAAAGAAATCAATACGATCCCCCACAGGTAACTGAATATAAGTATTACGATCATGATCTGTAAGCTCTTCTAGTTCCCTTGATAAAAAAAGCCTATCATTAAAGTTTGTAAGCGGTATAGTCTTATCTACAGTCTTATTGATATTCACTAACATCTTATTAGTAATAGACTGTTGTGATGAATGTCCACATGAAAAGAGAGAAATTAGTAATGGAATGAGAATAAGTTGTTTTAAGATAATAATTTTCATACTATAATTTTATATTTTGTCTCGTTTGCTATATACAAATGAAAGTTAGTTATGTTAATGAGCTCAATACAAACCTAATATAACACCGAAACATCGATATAATACAACATAAATCAGTCTATTCAGCAAAAAGAGCATTTTAAACAGTGAAACAACACAAATAGCCTGCCAAAAAAATGCATCAATAAGCAAAAAAACACAAATATATTCTAAATAACTGAATCTAAAACAACTACTAAACAAAGATTAAAAGCTTTTTTAGTCGATTAAAAGCAAGTTATTTTACACAAGCTACTTTTCTATTTTTAAAATTATCGCCTACCTTTGTACCATTATGAAACAGGACATTTTTGGAAAAGCTATACAAGATTTTTACATTACTAAAAAGGAGAGGAACATTCGTGTAATTTCCGAAGATTTTGATGATGATCAAATTCCTGTATCTTACCTTTTTAGGAGTTACAAACAAATGCCTAAAATTGAACAAATCGCATTACAAAAGGCAAAAGGCAAAATACTCGATGTAGGCTGTGGGGCAGGATGCCATAGTGTATACCTTAAAAACAAAGGACTAGAAGTAACCGCTATTGATACTTCCTGTGGAGCTATTGAAACTGTGAAAAAACAAGGAATCACTCAATCATTTTGTGATAATTTCTATGAACATGAAGAAAAATACGACACAATACTATTACTAATGAATGGGAGTGGTATTATTGGTAAACTTAAGAATATAGATCGTTTTTTCACGCAACTTAGAAAACTATTAACGCCTAATGGACAAGTACTCATTGACTCTAGTGATTTAATTTACCTATTCGAAAATGAAAATGGTGAATTTTGGGTTGATCTAAGTAAGGGATACTATGGCGAAATGAGCTACCAAATGAGCTATAATGGAGAAATATGCCCTCCTTTTGACTGGCTATACATCGACTATCAAACACTAGAAAACGCAGCACATGCGAACTATTTTAATTGTGAAGTAATCCATTCAGGTGAAAACTATGATTATCTTGCTAAACTAAGCCTTGCTTAATACCGTTTATTTTATAGCTATTGGCAATAATAAATTTAGATTGGGTCATGATATTCTTACCTAAATTGATATAAAAAAAATCTAATCCTAATAGTTTATCTCCTAAATTTTAAAACTCCACTTCACTTATTGAACAAATAAAACTCACAATGATCTAGCCCTACACAAGTTACGTCTATTTCTATTAAGGTGACTATATGCTAAATTTCTCGTAACCGAAGGTCTTTGTTTTACATTGATAGGTGTTCCTAAATCTAGATAGTCTAATTTTTTTGGGGAATAACTTTTCTGATTAATAAGTAACTTTGTTATAAATAGATATATACAAAATTCCATGAAATACTCTTTACCCTGTTGTTCTGATTCATTCCAAGGTAAAACATCATTAAGATGAGTATTTGCTTGCGATGACAAAGCTTCTTGAAAACGAGAGATCACTTCTTCGTCACTTTCGTTTTTAGACAGTACCATCAACATACATTTATCAATTAGAGCTTGGCTAGCAACTACTAATTTTTGTATGAAATTAGGCTTACTGAAAGTCCTTTTCTTAACCATTAACAATTTCATTAAAAGCAATATAACAGAAATATTATGTATCATTAACCGCTTTACTTTTAGAGCACACCTCGCAGTCTCCCCCAAAGTATCTGTAACAGCCTTCAATACTGACACCAACTTTAGAAGACTATTACTTTCTAAACAGGGGGTATAAATTTCATCGAACATACGCACTAAGCTTTGTGCAGTTTCAATTTCATCATTATCTAAAGGTTCCGAAAAATGTACTAACCCTAATTCAGATAACATAACCCCCCAGAAACTCTTTACTCCTATATTATTTTGAAACCATCGGGAAACACCTTCCTGTATATTGACCATACCTCTTAATAGCGGAGGAGTCATCAACAAGCGGAAAGTATATAAGGCAACTTTCATACTCACTTCACTTGACTCCACACTAGCTAGCCTATCTGCTGATATACTCTCTTCAAAATTCCCTATATCTCTGGAAGATAAACCTTCATCAAATAACTGTAGTACCTGATTAATATCTTCACCAAAAAATAATCCGTCTTCTATATTATCAAATACCTCATCCATCTATTTAAAAAACTTTAATGATTTACAATACTCCGTAAGTTAAATCTCTTAGTTGTAAAAATGATGAAAGGGCTGTTATTTTGTAGTTACGACACCTCAAAAAACGCCCTTTCTTATGAGTATAAAATCACTCACGTTACAAATATTAGAAAAAATGCCGAAACAAGATGTACGTACTAAGCTATTTTGGACGGATTTTTTTATGACAATGTTAATTTGCCGAGGCAAGTATAACTTTACAAATCTGTCAAGATACTCTAAGTATAGTGAAACGAGTATTCGAGGATGCTTTTCTAAATTCTTTGATTTCTTTTTATTCAATAAGTGCTTACATGAAAACCTTCCTGATGAAGAGTGCATTATAAGTTGTGAGTGCAGCTTGTGATTTAGGTTTTACCTTGGTGAGCAAATTGCCGTCTAATAGGATTTTGAGAATTACTATTTAGGGCAACGTACTGGTAAAAGAGGAAGACCTAAAGTGTATGACGG
>CAYYNF010000261.1:0-3364 GCA_964472695.1 uncultured Flavobacteriaceae bacterium | reverse complement strand
AAGTAATTACTCGCAAGCCAATATTACCAACAGAACTAGAACTAGAAAAAAATAATAGAGCTAGAAGTGCTAAATTAAGAATTGCAGAGCGTGTTTGATATATGAAACAAGCGATTAAGTAAATGGGAAACAGATTAAAAAATAGTGGTCAAAATAAGAAAAGTATCTTTGGTAAGATAGAAGACTTACTAAACAAAGGAGGTATGTTTAGCGATGGTGTTCCTTCTAAATACTTCCCACAGTTATTCTTCTTTCTGTTTTTAGGAGTGTTTTATATAGGTTATACACACTACGCTAGTAAGCTAGCAAGAAAGACCAATAAATTGAAAAAAGAAGTAGAAGATTTAAGAGCAGACTACACAACCATGAAAGCAAACTATATGTATGAAAGTAAGCTTTCTGAAGTATCAAAAAAAGTAAAAGAATATGGATTGAGTGAATCTTCAACTTCACCAATGAAAATTAAAATAACAGAAAGTGAATATAAATAGTGATATCATATTGCGTATTCGAATAGCATTTCTATTGATGTTAGTAATAGCGATTTTGATTGTTATCAAATTGGTGTCCATTCAAATTTCAAGTGGAGATGAATGGAAAACAATAGCAGATAAACAATACAATCGTTATTTACCAATAAAAGCAACAAGAGGAAATATCTATTCAGATAATGGCAGTCTTTTGGCTACTTCATTGCCATTTTATAAAGTAGCCTTTGATCCTAGTATTTCCAAGTCAAGCAAAAAAAGAAAAGAAATTTATGAGAAGGGCTTGGATTCGTTATGTTATAATTTATCCTCTTATTTTAATGATAAGTCGAAATGGGAATATAAAAACATGATCGAAAGAGCTAGAAGGGATAACAAAAAATACATAAGGCTCAATAGTAAAAAGATAAACTATCACGATAAAAAGGAAATGGAAAAATGGGCTATTTTTCGTGAAGGTAAAATGGGTGGAGGAGTTATTTTTGAGAAAGTAGATCAACGTTTAAAACCATTTAAACAGTTAGCAAGGAGAACTGTAGGTTCTATTAATGAAGATAACAAAGGAGCAGGGTTAGAGTATAGTTTTAACAAATACTTAGCAGGACAAGATGGAGCAGCAGTGTTTACCAATGTAGGAGGTAACATTTGGAAACCGCTAAATAATGAAGTTGATCCTCCTGTACAAGGAAATGATATTGAAACAACAATCAATGTCAACTTACAAGACGTAGTAAGCTATGCTCTAAATAAAGCAGTACAAAAACATGAGGCTAATTACGGCTGCGCAGTGCTAATGGAAGTAGAAACTGGTCAAGTCAAAGCCATGGCAAACCTAGACAAGTACAAAGACGGCTATATAGAATACTATAATCATGCAGTAGGTACAGGAGTAGAACCAGGTTCTACCTTTAAGTTAGCGTCAATGATGGCATTACTAGAAGTAAAAGACTTGCCACTAGACTTCAAAGTACCTACAGGAAATGGAACAATGAAGTATTACAACTCAATAATGAAAGACTCAAAGCCAGAAGGATATGGTACTATTACACTCAAAGAAGTATTCGAAAAGTCTTCAAACGTAGGGACTTCAGTTTTAGTAAATAAATACTTTGGAGAAAAAATAAAAGACCAACAACGCTTCATTAGCTATATCAAAGGTTTTGGTTTGGCAGATCCTTTATACTTTCAAATAAAAGGAGAGGCTACTCCAGAAATAAAAGACCCAAGTTCAAGCTCATGGAGTGGTATTTCATTGCCTTGGATTTCAATAGGGTATGAGGTGAAACTATCTCCA
Organism: uncultured Flavobacteriaceae bacterium; assembly: GCA_964472695.1. Classification (GTDB taxonomy): domain Bacteria; phylum Bacteroidota; class Bacteroidia; order Flavobacteriales; family Flavobacteriaceae; genus Aquimarina. Next base: position 1,582 of record CAYYNF010000261.1, on the reverse strand, counting down.
TTGCAGATTTTAACATTCTACAACGGTGTAGCCAATAATGGAAAAGTAATGCGTCCTTACATTGTAAAAAGTGTAAAAGATGCAGATAAAGTAGTAAAAGAGTATAAGTCTTCGGTAATCAAAGAAAAATTATGCTCTGAAAGGACATTAACAAAACTAAAAAGTATGCTTGAAGGAGTAGTGGAAAATGGTACTGCTCAAAACATAAAGTCAAATCACTATAAAATAGCAGGAAAGACAGGTACAGCTCAAAAAATACAAAATGGAAAATATACAAAAAAGTACTATTCATCCTTTGTGGGTTACTTCCCTGCTGATAAACCAAAATATAGTTGTATAGTAGTGATAGACAACCCAAGGGGTATGGAAAAATATGGAGGTCAGGTAGCAGCACCAGTTTTTAGAGAAATAGCCGATATCATATACGCAAGAGATGTCAATTTACATCATGAGTACTTAGATTCTTTAAATGAGAACAAAGGGATTTTTCCAGTAGTACAAGCAGGGAACTATAGAGACTTATCATATTTATGTAATGAGCTAAGAGTGCCAAATAACTCTTACGACATTCATAATGATTGGGTAAAAGCCAAAAGAGACGATATAAAAAACACAATAAAATGGAAAAAGAATGAATTGTTATCAAAAGAAGTTCCAGATGTTGTAGGGATGACCTTAAAAGACGCCTTATATATATTGGAGAATAAAGGGTTGAGAGTAAATTTTTCAGGCACAGGTAGAGTAAGACAACAATCACTTACACCTGGTACAAGATTAATTATAGGAGACAAAATAGAAATAAAACTAAAATCATAGATATAAATTTCTCATAAAAAACTAAAAGCTTATCAAGATTATAAAATCGATGATAAAAAAACATGAAGCAACTAACTACCATATTAACAGGTATAAAACTAGAAGGGACAATCAACTTTTCTAATGTAGAGGTGACATCAGTCACTTTTGATTCAAGAAGAGTAGAGGAAGGGACTCTGTTTGTAGCAATAAAAGGTACGTTGTTAGACGGTCATGACTTCATTGATAAGGCAATAGATTCTGGTGCAAAAGCGATAATAATACAAACACCTCCACAGCAGATTCAAAAAGGTGTCACTTACATTATCGTAAAAGACACCTCTTTAGTTTTAGGAAAGATAGCAGCCACTTTTTATGATAAACCATCATCAAAACTAAAAGTAATAGGAGTAACAGGAACAAACGGAAAAACCACCTGTGCTACACTTATGTACGAACTCTTTAGTCGCTTAGGACATAACTGTGGTCTATTATCTACAGTAGAAAATAGAATAAACGGAAAGATAATACCTTCCACACATACAACACCCGATGCAGTAAACATCCAATATCTATTTACCCAGATGTTAGAAGAAAATTGCACACACTGCTTTATGGAAGTAAGCTCCCATTCTTTAGTACAAAACAGAGTGTCAGAAGTAGCGTTTGATGGAGCAATCTTCACCAATATTTCCCATGATCATTTAGACTATCATCACACATTCGATGAGTACATAAGCGCAAAGAAAAAATTATTTGATCAATTGTCAAACAAAGCATTTGCATT
>CAYYNF010000260.1:0-3370 GCA_964472695.1 uncultured Flavobacteriaceae bacterium | reverse complement strand
TAGATACCCCTATACCTACAGCTGAACCTGAAAGTACTGTTAAAAAAATTTCTTTTATGGCAAAAGAAGTTACATCTGTACTACTATTAAAAAAAACAATAAACTCATATGCTAAAAGAGCTACTAATGCACCAACTGGATCGATAAGAACACCTTCCCAATTTAGAAGAGTAGATATTTTATGGTTTGCCCTTACATTTCTAAGAATAGGCTTGATTACTGTAGGACCGGTAACTATTACTAAAGAACCAAATAATAATGACATTTTAAAGGTAAGCCCCATTATGTAGTAGCAAGCTATTGTGGCACCTAACAATGTAACAATAGTACCAACTATTACTAAACTGAAAACTGTAGAGCCTGTACCTTTAAGGTCTTTTATTTTGAGAGATAGACCACCTTCAAATAAAATAACTCCTACCGAAAGTGATAAAAAGTCAAAAAGTACTTCTCCCTTAAATATAGCATCTGTATCAATTAATTTTATTCCATTGGGTAATATAAAGGTAGAAAAAGGGCCAACCAATAAGCCTAGAATGATTAAAGGGAGAATAGCAGGGAGTTTTACCTTCCATGCAAACCACTGAGCTAAAATACCTAAAACTAATATACCCGCTAATTCAACCATTCATTTTATTTTATCTAGCCTTCTAAAATAGTAAAGAACATTCAAATGCTAAAGGATACAACATCGAATTCATTAAAATAATAACATAATTAAGGTTGTTTGCCTTCTAGATTGAGAGGAACATTTAAGCCAAAGTAAGGCATTACATAATTTGTTGTTTCTATATCTCCATTTTTTCTTCTAGAAAATGTCCATCTATAGTCAATACCTGCTACAAAAATTTCAGATACCCTGTACGCTACTCTAGCATTAGCTAGTGATCTTTCGTCTATTCTAAATGAATCTGCTAAGTTAGTTATATCACCTTTCATATAGGAGGCTGTAAAAGAAAGTTTTTCAAAAAGGTCAGTCAATGAAGCATCTAGTCTTAAGTAAGCTGGAGAACTATCTGATACTTTATCAGGTATTAGTAATGCCCCACCAATTCTTATTTTGCTAACAAATACTCCTGTTAAAGAGCCAAAAGTTCCTCCTCTTTTCTTCGCACTAATTAAACTAGTTAATTTATCATCCTTGTTAATTTCATAAATTGCATCAAAAAACTGTGGTAAGTAATTGTCACTATACCAAAGCCTCTCTAAACGAGTATTTAGTTGTAAAAACTCTCCAGCTATACCAAAACTAGCTAATGCACCTACACTAAAACCATCTCCAGCACCATAAGAAAGAAAATCCATTTCTGCTTGATCATTTATAGCATTATTCTCTGCCAACTTAGCGTACTGAACAAACGTTTTTACTTTTACAATTTTAGTTTTTAATACATCCCAACCGATATCCACTCCCCAAGCTCTTACACTATTGTTTAATAGGTCAGAACGGGTAGCGATACCATCATCGTCAAATTGTGACTTTGTGTTATCTCTATCTTGCACATAAGTGAAACCAAGCTCTGTTGAGCGAATAATTGGAATATCAAAATCTACTAACGGTCGAATATAAGGTCGAATACCAAATAGATTAGGGGATGCAAAATCTAGATCACTATAGAAGCCTTCTAGCCCAAATTTCTTTTTCACTAAAATATCCCAACTAAGACCTACTTTTCTTCTTTCAAAAGAAGCAGAGTTTGAATAATTGTTTACAAGAGCTCCGTAGCCAAGATATGTGCCTGAAATATCTCCCAAACGTACATAAACAGGATCTCTTTTCTTTATACCATACCGTGCATAACGAACCACCCTTAAAGGCCCTACTCCATTATTAAATTCTTCAGTTCTAACAGTGTTATTGTTAACATTTACTAATACTGGAATATCAAGACCCAAGCCAAATTTTTTATATTTTAATTCAGGGCGTAAGCGTATCCCTACGTAAGTTTCATCTTCTATCTGTGTTAGATTAGCTAATGCACCAATTTGACTTTTGTTTTCTAAAGTCGTAAATACATCGTTATAGGACTGGCTTGCTGCTTCAATTTCCTCTACTTTTTTAACAGTCTCATTTTCTTGAGCACTTATGTATTTAAATAAGAATAGAGAAAAAATTAGAAAGAATAGTTTTTTCATTTGTTGAGATTTTTAAATTACAATAAAATATAGAACTAAAAGAATCTTCAGCTATTTTACCTCAGATTTCACGAGATAAATCGAAATGAACACTTAAATAAAGTACGATAAATCTTTAGTTATGTTAAAGAAGCAAAGCTCCCTTGTGTTATTTGAATAAATACATGTTAAGTGACTGATTTCAAGAAATTTAAGTTAGTGTTAGATTTTCTATTTCATAGTTTGGGTTTAATAGAGATGAATTATTGATTTTGGCTGATTATATTTTTCTGAAAATCGGTATAGTTTAATACCAATACGGAAATTGAGAATTTTAGTTTATTAATCTTTCTTTGACGCTTTATAGAATCTAGGTTTAAAACTTGCGTTAGGGATAAAAGTTATAGCAGGACTTAGTGTAAAAGAAGCATACCTTAGTATTTTTCTAACGAAGTGCCAGTGAGAAACCCGACCATTGATCGTAACTGGGGCAGGTACGATGGGAACGCCCAAAGCCAATAAAGTAGAATTAAAATAGATTTTCCTTAGTAAATTACCTTGGGGCAATGCCGACAAGGTATTTAATTAGGTCTGCTTTTTGTTATCGAAATAAGATTCGAGGCATTAAACCTCACCTTGTGGGTAAATATGTAGTGTGATTTTTTCACCATTAAAAACAGCATAACTGGTACTGTTAATCCAATCCCCTAAATTTATATAGATGCTATTTTCTCCAATATGATGACTCATAGCTAAATGTCTATGCCCATATATGAAATAGTCTATATGTTGCGATGATAGTACTTTCTTACTATGAAGGAGTATGAATTCTTTGTCCTCACCTAAAAAGGCTTCTTCTTCTGATTTATGTGAATTGCGACTTTTTTTGGAGAGGTATGTACCTAACCAAATGCCAAGGTTTGGGTGTATTCTAGCAAAAGCCCATTGACATAACTTACTTCTAAAAAAATAGCGAATTATTTTATATGAATACTGTTTAGGTCCCAAACCATCACCGTGAGCAAGATATAAAATCTTGCCATTTATTTCTCTAATAATAGGTTGATCTATAATCTGAACACCTATTTCTTTTTCCATATAATCAAACAACCATAGATCATGATTTCCTTTCATCCAATAAACAGGAATACCTTGATCAGTAAATTCTGCTATTTTGGCTAATAGCCTTATATATCCTTTTGGTACAGTATATTTATATTCAAACCAGAAATCGAATATATCCCCTAAAAGATAT
>CAYYNF010000259.1:0-3377 GCA_964472695.1 uncultured Flavobacteriaceae bacterium | reverse complement strand
TTTTAATTATTGCAGTAACATTATTAGCAGGTATTTTGTATTCATTTGCCCTAAAACACTTAAAGGCATCTAATGTAGCCGTATTTGAATATTTTCAACCTATATTAACTTCTGTAATTGCCATATACCTAGGCACTGAACAGATTACGATAACCAAAGTTATAGCTATTATATTTATTCTATCAGGTGTTTACTTAGCTCGTGATAAAGAAACAGATGCTTAATACCAATTAGAAAAATCTATTTCAAAAGCAAACTGCACCCACGTATATCACTTGTATCAAAGCGACCTAAAACTTCAAAAGTCCCATCATCGTACAATTTCCCTAAATCTTGTGTAGCAATAAAACTACATGAATTTTGATTTGCCAAATCGATGATATTAATACCTCCCGTTTTTCGGTGATTACCGCTTTTACCTAATGGATCTGTCGTATCTCTCATACTAACACACATCCATGGCGGGCAAGTAAAACGTCCTTCTGCTGATGCGTAAGCCTGAGAAAGCAGTTCAGTCATACCGTATTCGCTATGAATGGCATCTACACCAAAACCTTTACATAATGCTCCGTGTAATTCCTCACGTGTAAGCTCCTTACGACGTCCTTTCATTCCCCCTGTGTCCATTACTATAGTATGCTTCAAATTGAGCTTATACTTCTCAACAAAGTCTAATAAAGCAAAAGAAACACCAAATAAGATCGTTTTCTGTCCTCTTGCCTCTAGCTCTTGTAGGGTTTCATAAAGTTCATCATGATTATACAAGTAGAAGCCACTCTTATTGTGATGGGAACGTTTAATAAGGTCGTCGACCATATAGATTAAAGAGGAGCCTTTACGTTCTAAATAAGCAGGCAATAAAGCCAATATACAGTAGTCAGATACTTTTCCGTAAAACTGATTAAAGGTTTTTAAAAAACTTCTATCGTATAAGGATATATCAGTAACAAAATGTTTGCTTGTGGTAGCTCCTGTAGTACCGCTACTCGTAAATGTATTTTTTGCCATTAATGTACCACAAGTAACCTTGTGTGACTTAAAAAATTCGATAGGCAAATAAGGTAGATCTTCCAGACTTTGTACAGAAGATTTAGGTGTTCCGATTAAATTACAATACGACCTGTAAACAGGATTGTGTAAATATTGATGTTCGAAAGTTTTTAAGGCAAATGCCTCAAAATTTTCGGAAGTAACGTTCAAGAAAGAAAGTGGTATTTTGTTCATATCTCAAAAATACCGAAAGTATAATAAATAAAAAAGCCCACTCTTAAGAGTGGGCTTTTTGAAGTGTATTTTGGAATGTGATTACTATCCTTCAGTTTCAACTTCTACTTCTTCCTCGGTAATTTCTGTTGTAGAAACAACTTCACCATCAATAGTTACATTACATGCTACGAATTGATCTGTATTCTTTATATCAAACTCAAGATCATATCCAGATAAATTTAACCCTGTAATTGATGCTCCTGAAGCTTTCTTGAACTGTAAACCTGTTCCTCCTACTGAACTTACAGCAGTTAAATTTGTAAACGTTGGATCAAAATTAATATTATCTCCTTCAATAACTGTAGAGAAATCAGCATCTGTATGCTCTATATAAACATTTGTTACTCCGCCAGACCATCCTTCAGTCCAGTCTACAGAGTCATCTTGATTATCTAACAAGTATAAGTTAGTCGCTTCAACAGTACCTCCAAAGAACTCGACACCATCATCACCACCATTAATTACAGCGATATTTTCCACAGTTGTTCCAGAACCTACTCCGAAGAAAGAAATTCCGTTATACTGAGAGTTTGCATCAATTTGTGCTCCTGTACCCCTGATCACTAAATACTCGATTGACCCTGAGCTTTCAGTGTTGTTTGAAGTATCAGCAGAACCATAAGTAATTCCAGAGACCTCTGCTGTTACTGCAGCTCCTTCGTAAGCTGTTGTAAAAGCATTACCTGCAACAGTTAATCCTCCCCATCCTGATCTAGTTCCAGCTTCAGTTGACATAATTACTGGATTATCAGCTGTACCATTAATGTTAATTGTAGCACCTGCCTCTACAGCAATATATACTGAACTAGCAGCTCCTTCTCCAATGTTAGCTTGAATTTGTGTACCTGCTTCAATAGTTAGTGTCACACCAGACTTCACAACATAGGCATCTGTAAGGATGTAATCACCATCAAGTGTCGTGTCTTCAGTAACTTCACCACTGATTTCCATAGTGTCACCAGCAATATCTAATGTGGCGTCTTTCCAAGTCCATCCTGAAATATCTACTACAGCTCCTGCTGTATAATTTAAAGAACCGTCAGTAGCACTTTCCGAACAAGCTTCTACTACTACTGGAGCGTCATCCTCATCCTCACATGAAGCTAAAAGGGCTACTAAAGCAAAAGAAGATAAAATTAACTTTTTCATTGTTGTAACGTATTATTAATGATAATTTATTTTGATATGCCAAATATAAATTAACATACTTATCGAAACTCCGATAAGCATATTAATTAATTGTTATGTTAGAAGATGTAAGATAAACCTAAAGTTAACAATCTTCCTCTTCTATACTCACTAACCGTTATATCTTCTACTGAAGTAACCGTCGAGATCTCTTGTGTTTGTCTGATTTTTGGGTCTAAAATATTCTTAGCCACAAAACTTAACGTTAACTTTTCACTTAAGTTTTTCTTAGCTACAAAATCTAACGTCACAAAACCTTTCTCAATAATATTGTTATTAAATAAAGTACCTGAGAATGCCCCTGCATTAGTACTTGAACCTAATACTGCAATCTTATCAGAAGCATAGTTACCCGTCAAAGTCGAAACAAATTTCTTATCGTCCTCGCCCATTTCATAAATTAAAGAGGCATTTCCAATGAAATCAGAAGCTCCTTGTAATCTTGCTGTCGTTACATCACTATACTGATAATCTTCTGTTAAGTTCTGACGTGTAAACATATAACTAAAGTTGAAAGCTGTCTTTAAATTATAAGTTTCTCCCTCACGTACATCAAACTTCCCTTCTACTTCTAAACCTAATGCATAAGCATCATCAGCTGTATTATCATAAGTATACCAACCTGTAGAACCTTTTCTTAGAGCTTTGTTTATTGGATTTTGGATATTCTTAAAGAATAAAGCTCCAGAAACCAATTGTCCACTTGTTGGGAAGTATTCATACTTGAAATCTACGTTTAAGTTGTCTGATTTCTCAATATCTGGGTTACCTAAAGTACCTTGACCTGTTGGTGAAACATAGTTAAACTCAGCAATTTCCTTAAATTCAGGTAATGTGTTTGTCAAACTCGCTGCAAAACGTAAATTTTGATCGTCAGATAGAGCGTACTTTACATTTACACTTGGTAAGATATTATTGTACAC
>CAYYNF010000258.1:0-3412 GCA_964472695.1 uncultured Flavobacteriaceae bacterium | reverse complement strand
TTACCATACCTTCTGATTACTTTTATGGGAGTACTTAAAAATTGACTATATCGTTTGAAAGTCGTAGTTTTATAGCGTAATCCCCATTTATTATGAATAATAACTATACATTTAAGAATCAATTATACCTACTACTACTCGTAATTAGTTTTTTACCAATTGATAGTACACTTCACGGTCAAAATAGCAAAAAAGGAGGCTACATATACGGGTGGAATAACTATACCAGTGATCCTAGTACGGGTCTTGGTAGTAGAAATGTAGTATTAGATTCCACAGATTTAAGAGCTATTGTTCATGCCCCTGCCACGGGCATACACCCCCGTTTGTATTTTGGACCTTCTGAAATTCCTGATATTAAAAACCGACCAGAAAACACAATCAGTGGGCAAGCTGTTAAAGCTAACTTACATGCTTACACGACACTATTACATTTAGGATCATCCTATAACCAAAGAGCAAGTTCCGCACTAGACACCAATGGGGAACGCCACATTGATAACCCTGGAGCATGGAATATGGAACCTTTTTATACGTTACTTAAAAATGAAGATCCTAATGTTTGGGCTAATGCTACGGTGAAACAACGCCACCGTACTGCAGCTTTAATGTCTCATGAAGCATTTATGTGTTTGTTATACCCTAATGAATTTGACACCGATATTAATCTTTCGTACAACCAACGTATTGAAAACCTTACCAAAGCAATGTATTTTTGGTCACAACTGGCTTTAAATGACCCTGAGGTAAATCCTACAGATCAAAACTTTAACAACTTTGGAGGGGTGCACATGGGACTTTGCTATGATCTTATGTACAACTACCTAACCACCGAAGAGCAAAATAGCATCCGAGCTGCATTAGTTAAGATTATTCCTGATCACCCACGCCACGGAGGAAGTATGATCTGTTATGCCAACACGAGTAATTGGAGTACTTTAAATAGCTTTGAAATTTTAATTAATCTAGCTATTGAAAACGAAACAGGCTACAAACCCCAGCTTACCGATGAGTGGATGCGTGCGTATCATAACTTTATTACCTACGGATGGTATCCGTCTGGAGCAGGATACGAAGGACTCGGTAAAAATTACCAATTTGTGACTACCATGATTGCTGCCGCCAAACGAGGCTATAGTTTGCTTTCACATCCGCATGTACGTGCCTACGGGGAGCATTTCTTACCTGCAATTATGCAGCCTTTTGGAGAAGGGTTTACCAGTTATGATGTATGGGGAGGTTCGGGTTACGATGAAGAGAAAGGCATGTATAAATTTAATGCCTCGGATATGGTAGGCTTAAAATGGATATTTCCTAACAGTGAAAAAATTGATTTTGTATGGCGTAATTACATTTCATCTTTTTACAAAACTCCTTCTAAGGGATATGTCTATGCACAAATTCAGCCTGATGACAGCTATGCCAATTACCTAATTCCCGCAGCTGTTTTTTGCCAAGACTACCATACGAATACCACATGGCAAGCTGCAGCTGATTCCACAATAGAAACCGATTATTTTGCTTCGGATAGAGGTTTGGCGGTAATGAAAAGTAGCACCTCCAAAGAGGCTTTAGCAGTACAATTCCATGCACGACAAGACATGGGAGGACATACACACGGAGATCGGTTAGACTTTACGCTAAGTGGTTTAGAACGAATTTGGGTGCGTAAATCCTACGGTGGGAGTCCTTTTCAACCTTCGTATTTTCATTCCGTTATTTTGGTAGATGATTTAGGTATTGGAGTAGGCGATCCTGATGGTGACAAGTGCCGACAACCTGCTAAAGTACTACACTACAATAGTGAAGACAACCTCAGTACCATTTCAGCAGACGCCACTTATGCCTATACCTGGGAATGGCATTGGTCGCCTCAAAATAGTAATACGGATCATCCGTGGTTAGGAACAAATAACTGGACAGCCGTTACAGAAACTTGGAATGATTTTCAATTTCAGCCCCAACCTGAAGCTCATTTTAACATTCCATTTTACGATTTCCCACACTGGCACCAAGCAGGAAAATACGAAAAAATGATCAAAAGACCTTATAACCCCATGCAGAAGGTAGTGCGAAATGTAGGGCTTATTAAAGGGAATCATCCTATGGTACTCATTACTGATGATATTCAAAAAGACGAGGACATCCACAATTATAAATGGGTAGCACAAATTGCTCGTGATTTGGAGTGGGATAGCTATGAAATCAATACCAGTAACGAAAATTACAAGTATGATATCATCTTAAAAGAACCTGCTGAGGTTGGCAACCGAAAACTCCTCATTCGGATACTGCAATGCGAAAATCTTGATGGCGTAAGTGCACCTGGCTATATCGATACGTTAGAATATGTCGATTATTTTAAAGAAACAACCTATAATTCCAACCCAAACTGGGAGAGAAAGCGTTTGGTTATTGAAAGTAATAGTGTTTCACCTAATTATAAAATACTTCTCTACCCTTTTAAAGAAGGGCAAGATCTTCCAATAACCAATTGGAATACAACCAAAAACCTCTTAGAAATCGTATTTCCAGACCAAGTTACAGAAGTTGTTTTTGAAAAAGACGCTTTAAACAACACCCAATTTCATATTCAAAAAGAAACCTTGTCTTCGGAATCTGTAAAGCTTATTCCAGAAGTTGTAACTACTAAATTGTTTCCAAATCCAAGTACAAGTGGTTTTAATATCGTAGCTGATGTAAAGGTTACAAAACTGGAACTCATTGATCTTTCGGGTAGAATTATAAAAACACAACACGTAACTCCTGCTTCAAAAGAGGTCTATCTTAATTATGAATCCTTGCCTAAGTCGGTGTATATATTACGTTTATTTCATGAAAATGGAACGGTATTGCACCGTAAAATAATTGTAGAATAAATATTTCCTATTGGTATTAAAGCCCTTAAAAGACCTTGCTTGTTTAAAAATAAATTGATGTATTGTAATTTATTCTTTTGTGACTGTCTCGTCCTAAAAAAAGTTTAAATCACTTCGATTTATACCAACGTGTGATTTTTTTTATTTAAAACATATATAATATAAACAATAACAATAAATCCCAAAATAACAGAGATTGCATCGTCATTACTTAAATCAAAAGAAATCTGGATAAAATGTTTAATTGTATTTAGAAAATTTATAAATAAAATCCCTATTAAAATACCCGTTATCGAAACTATTAATATTTTCCTCATATTTAAACTATTCAAATGGTAATGAGAATACCCCGCTTGCACGAGCGTCACGCTCGTTACCAACATATTATAGATTTACATCAAATAAAAAACACTGTAAAACAAAACACTTTAAGCACTTTGTTTTGGAATACGAGCGTGACGCTCGCACCAGTTGAGGGATAAAAATGGTATTTTGTATGCCCTAGATAACCTGCTTAAAGCTGCTAAGCTTAA
>CAYYNF010000257.1:0-3462 GCA_964472695.1 uncultured Flavobacteriaceae bacterium | reverse complement strand
ATATACTGATTGCCCAGCACTATCAAATACCTCCATAGTATGCAAAAATCCATCTTGATGCTCATAATCCAGATAGAAGACCCCGTTACTAGGATTGGGACTAATCTCTACAGGATATCCCCCCTCATAATAAGGCACCATTCCCAAGCAGTCTACCTCTAAACTAACACGCTGATAAGAAGTTTCAGGGTAAAAGACTACACTAATTACAGAGGAATTAAGGGTACGAAAATAAGAGCTGTTAGTAAATTGATGCCTACCATTTTCCCCACCAAGCCCCTTTATATTAGAGTCTACATAATAATCCCCTTCATAGATCTCAACAAAATTATCTTGCCCCGAAGTAGTAATTTGTTCAACAAAAAGACGTTTGTTATAGCTATTATTATAAAAGGTAACTACCTTTTTATCTTGTAACTCAAAACTAGCTCCTGTATTATCTATAGCACTATCTAAAACAACCGATCCACAAAGGTCGTGATAAGTTTGCACAAAAGAAGTTTTCTTGTATTTAGAAGCCCCATCACATAATGAAGTTACTGAACATTGATAGTAGGTTCCTGATTCTAGCCCCTCTAAAACTAACTCTTTCTTATCTGTAACAACCAAATACATTCTGTCAGACTGATAATCTTCAAATGTTCCATAAGTTACTTCCCACAAACTATTAACATCGTCATCCCAAGCAATGGTTACTTGATCAGTATTTCGAGATTTCATAAAACCAAATTCATTATAAAAAGACACAGGAGTACAAGGTGTTGTAAAACTTTGATAAGTAAGATCTTCATCAGCATGATGACAAAGAGATAAATCCTTAACACGCCAGTAATAAGTAGTTGCATATTGAAGTTCGTTCACTTCCCATGTTTCACCTTGCGTTTGTACTGACTTATATACATTTTGAAATTCTGTATCTGTCGCTATCTCTAACAGGTAATCTGCATACTCTCCCGATGCAGTCCACTCAAACTTTACCCCTAAAGCCTCTTTCAGAAAAGCATCATCTAAAGGTGCTAATAAGTTAATAGAACTCACTTGAGAATGTGCAACAACCAACTCTAACTTTTTACGAAAGTTCACCCCTTGCACTAAATCATTAGCTACAATATAAAAGTGGTATAAGCCATCCTCTAACGCAATAGCATTCTCTATATTAAATAAAAAAGAAGATCGATCATGAACCCCAGAAAAAGAAGACTGAGAAAAAGTTGCTGACAATCCCTCTGGCAAATCATCCACAGATAATGTAACCTCCTTATCTTCATAATTCTGATTACTAGTATAACTTAATTCATAACTTATCACACTCCCCTGACAACTGTGCTGTCTAATATGTGTAGCATCTACATAAAAGTTATTCTTTGTGATACTAAAATCTGTTTTATTTACCGAATAAAAAGCAGCATCCACTCCTCTCACCATAATACGTGCTCTCGAAGCTATAGTTCCTGTAGGAATAGTTACAACAGCAACACCATTATTAGGTACATTTTCAACGATTACCTTATCGAAAGACTGCCCCCCATCAGTAGACAACAAAATATCAACATAAGGGGTACTTATAGGTGGCTGATTTGTAGCCGCTACTTCCCAAGTAATTTCCATTTGATCACCTTCATAGATTCCAAAAACAGTATCCTGAGAAGTAACTTCAAAAGAAGCCCCCGTATCTATAGCCACTACACGACTTGTGGTATGTCTTGTCATACTAGCTCCTACATCATCTCGAACCGTTAACCCAAAATTCATCTCTCTAGAAACCCCTGGTAACACTTCCCATAAAGATGCAGAACGAGGATTAACTACACTCGATAACTTAGGAAAATAACGATACGGCTCTTCTGTAGGAGGATATGAACGGAATAATGGACCTGTTACTGAACTAGAATTAGGTGTAGTTGTAGTAAACACACGAGCGGGATCATTCTGCTCCCAACAATAAGTTACATTTTCAGCAATTTCACTAGGAGTTACTTCTAATTTAAAAGGTGTGTTTAAAGGGACATAATATAGATCTTTTGCGACAATACTAGGAATGACTCCCATACGAGTTTCTGATTCGTAACATGAAGTAGAATTTAAAAAAATTTCTATATCAGATATACTCTTATAATTAAAATAACTATCGGCTTGACTCTGAATATTAGGAGCACAAATACCACTGTAACTCATAATAGTACTACCACTACCAGGCTCTACCATACTAGCTATTGACCCCGAATTACAATTATCACTACTCTGAGAATGATATGCTCCAAATTGATGCCCCATTTCATGAGCTATAAGTATTGTATAAAATGACGACTCAGGATTATTGATAGCACTATAAGCACCTGCTTTTCTACCTGCTTTACATACACAACCTATACATCCTGAATTTCCTTGAATACTATTTTCATAATGAAATAAATGTCCTATATCATAGCCCGCATTACCTATAATACTATCCACAGTAGTTTGCAACTCAGTTTTATAACCTGAAGAGTTCGTATAAGGGTCTTGTAAAGGATCTATTTCAATTAATAAATCATTATTATCAACCAATACCAAACGCACCCCTAGATCCTTCTCAAAAATCTCATTTAACTTTTCAACCTGTACACTTATAGCTACAAGAGTCTTTATTCTCTTAACCTCATCACTATCAGATGAAGCTGTATAAAAAGATGTAAATTCACCCGTTGTAGCTATAGCTAATTTGAACACCTTAAGTTGATTTTCCTGTACCTCAAAATTATGTAAATCCTCATTAACGGCACTCTTTAAATGATACGAAACTGATTCTGTACTAGTACATTCAAACTGCGCATCAATAGGTTCTTTACTTTTCTGCTCAAAATGATAAGGTGCATTAAAAACATGGTAACTATGACGAATAGCGATCTCCTTATCATGTTTATAAATAGTTCCTTGAATTCCAGTTAAAGCATGATACGTAAATCGTAAACGCAGATGAGGAGCATTTACTCCAACCCCTCTAAACACTCGTATTCCTGAATAATTTTGCTGCAAACTACTTTCAAAGACCTCAAAAGAATTTACTACAAAAGGCAACAACTCACCTGTTTCATCTGGAAAATGTAAAACAAATGACTTAGGTGTATTAATAATGTTTTCGAAAGCTTCCTTATCTAAATTAAAAACACTAGATGTATTTACCGTAGTAGATTTTGCTCCTAAATTTGCCTTCCAAATAGTTTGCTGAGCAAATAGCAGTGAACTAAGACAGAAGAATATTAGTGTTAATTTAACAGATTTCATGTTGTAGAGTAGGTTTGTATTTACCTAATTTAAAAACACAACCGCCTAAATAACCTTTATATTCGCTGAAACACTAATTAACTTAGATGTAGGATAAAAAAATCGACTTAAAACACATAAAAAACCACAAATAACCAATTCACTAACTCATGTTACGCAATAAAATCGTAATTTAAGGTTTATGAATGTTAATAACTT
>CAYYNF010000256.1:0-3473 GCA_964472695.1 uncultured Flavobacteriaceae bacterium | reverse complement strand
GCACAGGCGTTAGCCTTAATAGGGGTAAAACCGATATGGCAAGGCAGTAACAGGAGGGTGAAAGATTTTAAAATACTTTCCACACTAGAATTACAAAGACCTCGTGTAGATGTAGTATTGCGTATTTCGGGTTTTTTTAGAGATGCTTTTCCAGATTTAATTTCTCTTTTTAATGCTGCCATTGAAAAAGTAGCTGATTTAGATGAAAGTTATGAAATGAACCCAATAAAACAACGTGTTGATAAAGAGAAACAAAAGTGGTTAACAGCGGGGCTAACAGAAAAACAAGCCAGTGAAAAAGCCTTATACCGTGTTTTTGGATCAAAACCAGGAGCATATGGGGCAGGATTACAGGGTTTAATAGATGGGAAAAACTGGAATACTTCTCAAGATTTAGCTGAGGCCTATATCAACTGGAGTGGTTATGCGTATTATGGAGCTCAAAATAGCGGAAAATCTGCACATGAAACCTTCAAAAAAAGATTGGCTTCTATTGAGGTAGTGATGCAAAATCAAGACAACCGAGAACATGATATTTTAGATTCGGACGATTATTATCAGTTTCAAGGAGGGATGACTGCAGCGGTACATACGTTTAAAGGCGACCAACCTGAAACTTATTTTGGGGATCATTCAAGACCCGATCATCCAAAGCTAAAATCACTAAAAGAAGAGTTGTTAAAAGTATTTCGATCTAGAGTTGTCAATCCAAAATGGGTAAAAGGAATGCAAGATCATGGTTATAAAGGAGCTTTTGAAATGGCGGCTACCATGGATTATTTATTTGCTTATGATGCCACTACTCATCTCATAGAAGATTTTATGTATGAGCAAATTACCGATTGCTACTTGTTCAATGAAACTAATAGAGCCTTTATAGAAGAACACAATCCTTGGGCGTTAAAAGATATGTCAGAACGTATGCTTGAGGCAATCCAAAGGGGCATGTGGGAAAATCCTACTGAGGATACTATAGAAAAATTAAAAAATATTTATAAAAAATCAGACGAAATAACAGAATAATAATATAATGAGAAAATTTGATATTGATACGTTAGATACTAATATTTTAGAAGGTTTAAAGCATAAAATAAACAATAAGACAAAACCCTTAGGAGCTTTAGGGTTTTTAGAAGAAATAGCTTTAAAGGTAGGAACTATTCAACAAACATTAACTCCAAAATTAACAAAACCAACCATAGTTGTTTTTGCAGCAGATCATGGTATTGCAGCAGACGGCGTAGTCAATCCTTTTCCTCAAGAGGTTACTTGGCAAATGGTGTATAATTTTTTAAACGGGGGTGCAGCAATTAATGTATTTGCAAAACAACATGCTATTGATGTTAAGGTAGTCGATGCAGGAGTAAATCACGATTTTATGAATCAAACCTCTTTAATACATTCCAAAGTAGGTTACGGTACTAAAAATTATCTATATGAGCCTGCGATGACTAAAGAGGAACTCACTACATGTATAGATAAAGGAGCAGAAATCGTTACGAAGATTTCTTCTGAAGGAACAAATAGTATAGGTTTTGGAGAAATGGGTATCGGTAATACAAGTGCGGCTTCTTTATTAATGAGTAAACTTTTGGAACTGCCCATAACAGATTGTGTAGGTAAAGGTACAGGATTAGATAGCGAGGGGGTGTTAAAGAAAAAAGAAATACTGAAACAAGCCATTGAAAAACATGAAAATGTTACCGCTGTAGATGAAATTTTACAAACTTTTGGTGGTTTTGAAATTGCCATGATGGTAGGAGCAATGTTGCGTGCTGCGGAGTTAAAAATGATATTACTAATAGATGGCTTTATTGTATCAGCTGCCTTGCTTGTCGCTTTTAAAATAAACCCTCAAATTCTTGACTATTGCATTTTTGGGCATACTTCACAAGAGCAAGGGCATCAAAAGATTTTAGAAGCATTTCAAGCCAATCCTTTATTAAGTTTGGGAATGCGATTAGGAGAGGGGACAGGAGCTGCCTTAGCTTTTCCATTAGTGCAATCATCGGTTAATTTCTTAAATGAAATGGCAAGTTTTGAAGATGCTCAGGTATCCAGTAAATAATAGGTAATGAAAAAAGAAGTACAATTATTTTTTACGGCTCTATTGTTTTACACAAGAATACCTATTCCAAAATCAGTGGAGTATCTTGAGGAAAATGCAAAACAATCTTTCAAATATTTACCAGCTGTAGGTGTACTTGTAGGGGCGTGTATGGCGATTGTGCTTCTTTTTTCGTGCTATGTGCTGCCTAGTACTGTTGCTGTAATCTTGTCCATAACTTGTGGAATATTTATTACGGGAGCTTTTCATGAAGATGGACTAGCAGATACTGCAGATGGTTTTGGAGGTGGTTGGAAGAAAGAAACCATACTTAAAATAATGAAAGATAGTAGCATCGGTACTTATGGAACTATTGCGTTACTTCTTTCTTTTTTATTGAGGTATGAGTTCATAATAGCATTGTTAAATATACCTGTTAAAAATGGTATTTCTTCGGCTAATTTTATAAGTATTGCTTTAATTGTTGCACAAAGCGTAAGCAGGCTTATGGCAGTTACTACATTAGTTACCCATAAATATGTTCGTATGAATGATCCTTCTTCAAAATCAAGATCAAATGCAGAAGTGAGTCTTCGTTGGACAAGTGTACCGATGATTGTAGCCACTCTTTTTGGAGTACTACCTTTAGTTTTTTTGAGAACTCCTTTAGTGGTAGTTTTGCTAATGGTGCTTTATGGGGTTAAGTTCCTAATGATGCGTTTCTTCTATAAATGGATAGGAGGATATACAGGAGATTGTTTAGGCGCCATACAACAAATTACAGAATTGACTTTTTACTTAGGATTAATATTGCTATGGAAATTTATTTAATAAGACATACCACACCAGCTATAGAAAAAGGAGTTTGTTATGGGCAGAGTGATATTGCTCTTAAAAATACTTTTTTACAAGAGGCTTCATTAGTTTTGGGGAATTTACCTAAAAATATAACCAAAGTTTATTCCAGCCCCTTAAAACGCTGTACGCACTTAGCTAAATTAATAGATAAGAATTATAGTACTGATACACGTTTAATGGAAATTAATTTTGGTTTATGGGAATTAAAAAAGTGGGATGATATACCTTGGGAAGAGAGTAAATTATGGATGGAAGATTTTGTAAATGTATCCGTGCCTAATGGCGAATCGTACATTGCCTTACAAGAGCGTGTTATAGATTTTTACAAAGAAATAATTAAAAATCATGAAAGTAGTAAGGTCATAGCTATTGTAACTCATGCGGGAGTAATTAGAGCCTTACTAAGTTATTTAAGAAATATCGATTTAAAAGACTCTTTTGAGATAAAGGTTATTTATGGGCAAGTTTTTAGAGTTGAGGTTTAGAGCCTATTTTAACGCTGTTTATTCGGTGTTTTATACCATTTCTACAATAAATTGCTATAAATAATTTCTAGGTATCTTTTATT
>CAYYNF010000255.1:0-3483 GCA_964472695.1 uncultured Flavobacteriaceae bacterium | reverse complement strand
CTCTAGTCGTGCGTGAGCTTCTAGTTGTGGTAAGTGATGGTTTAGGTAGTTTTTTTGAAAATTGATATTCACAGCATCTACTTCTGTGAAAGCGGCTGTTATAGCTTCGTCAAATTGCTCTTTTGTTATAGCACCTTGAGTGTATTCTAGCAGATAAGGGGTAATAATCTCATTTATTTCATCAATGACTTTGTTGTTCTCTTTTCTGAAAAAAAGAGGGTTTTCTCCTACATACAAAGCTCTTAGGTCAAATGATCTCCGGATAAATACCGCTTTACCGTTACCATTGGTTAGGTCCATATCTTCTCCTTGGTCACTACTACCATCTTGAAAAGTACGACATAAGCGTTCTTCAAAATTAGAGGCTCTGTATCTAGGCGTAAAATAGTCGCTATAACTCCTTTGATTTATTTTTTCTATAGTTCTTAGGGCTTCTTCAGGACTTAGTTTTTCTAAGCATATTTTTTCATAGATCTTTAATAATTTCTTATCATCCATCTGCTCAACTTCATGATCATCATATCCTTTTCTTAATAAATGATTTAGAACTTCGTTATATTCTGTATCGTTGAGAGTACGAGTATCTGTAGAGGAGGAGATAGCAGAAAAGATTTGTCCTGAATATCCATTTTCATCAGTAAGAGGAGATGATATCACTTCCCCTTCACTAAAATGAACTACGCCTATACCTTTTTCGAGGGGATTTTCACTACAAAATGCTGCAATTTGTTCAGCCTTTCTTTTGTTTGTAAAGCATTGGATCATCATTATATCCCCACTGTTGCCTGTTACTTTAGGCATATATCCCATAGCATTAGGTTCACCATGAGCTTCAAACATATGTAGGTCCCCAGAACTGATTTTGGTATGATTTGAATTACTATAATGTTCTTGGTGTGATTTCACATCAATATCTACCCAATCATATTTAGCTAAAGATGCTTTACGTTCTTCTATTGCTTCTTCTTTAACAATAAGTGTATCAGCAGCTCCTGTTTTTTTATATGATTCTAGTGTACTCGCCCAATAAGTAGAATCAAAATAAGTGTCGGCGGCTAGTTCAGAGGTTACTCTTCCCATAATATGGTGTTTATGATTACTAAAAGTGTGTTTTATCTTTTAAGACTTTATTTTTTACCTACAGGTAGTTTGTCGTTACTAATTTCTGTTTTTTACCATTATTTTTGTTTCGTGTCTTTTGTTATCGCGTGTACTTAATTTTACCAACGAAGTTGATGTCGTATTTAATGTATCCCGTTTGGTTTTATTCGCCTTTGAGATTATATGATCATTAAATTTTTACGATAAGTTGGTCTGCAATTCCAATTTTTTTATGGTTGTCAAATCTAATAGTATCATCAGTAGATTCTAAATAGGCGTCAACTACTAACTCAGAAGTGATTTTTCCCATAATACAATTTGTTTATTGTATTAATAAACGTTTTTGTAAGTCAACATGTTGCATGTTTATTGTTTAGAGGGGTATTATCTTATTATTTTTTATGGGTTCTGAAACTAAGAAAACCTCACTGTGTTCTGAAGATATGTCTGCACTTCTCATAATCTTACTTTGATACAGTCTTCTTTTTAAGAAATATATTTTCTTTAAAGTATCCCTACGGTCAAGTCTCTACTTTCCTGCTATTTTGTATCAATTAAAGTGTTATTTATCGTATAAATAAGTCGAGTTTAGCAAGTAATAAGCAATTTTGGATTTTGGAATGGTGTATTGTGTTTTTTGACGTTGTTTTATTGCTCTTTGTCTAATAAGAAATAGTAGAGGGAAGGAAGTGTTTATATTGTCTATACAAATATAATAGCAAGATTTAATTATGAAAAAAACATTACTGTTAAGTTTATTGTCTGTGGGTTTGTCCACAACTAGTTGTACAAAAGATGCAGCAAATGAAGATATACCTATTGATGCAGAATATACTGCTTTATCTAGTGAAGCAAGGCATGATGATATATATGGGTTTAATCCTTCTTCAGATATCAATTATGATATTTTTAGAATTCAAAGTAGGTATGGAGAAAAAAATTATTTGACAGTCGGGGATGAGGGTGCGTTTTATGGAGTTGAAAGACCAAGTCAAGTAGGGGATGCTGCCAACTGGAAGCTCATTATTCAATCGGGTAATCAGGTGCAGTTGTATAATGAGGGAACAGAGTCCTTTTTGATTGTAGAAGATGGTGAATTAGTACCTTTTACAGGGGGTATGTTAAGTGAAGAGAATTATTCGAAGTCACAGTGGAAGTTAGCAGAGTTTACCACTGCTTCGGGGAAGAAGAGTTACTCTTTAGAGAATGTTTTTTATTCTGGTAAATTCTTGAGAATGTCGTCGGATAATACTTCTCTAGGTTTAGGAAGCTCAGGAACATCAAATAGATATAAATGGTCATTCCATCATAAATCAAGCGAGTCAACTCCTACTATCCTTTGGGTACAGAGGAATAGATGGAATCCAGGTAGGGTAAGATAATATGAAATAGGTATACCATAAACAATAATTCAATTGGTATTAAAAACAGTATCCTGTAAAATTTATATTTTTTACAGGATACTGTTTTTATTTTTCTAACCAATTGTTTGAAGGTGGTTGTATAAGCCCTCTATCTTCTTCTGATTGTTGGTTTTCTACTTTTTGTGGCTTCTTTTTGGGTAGCTTCGCTTAGTCTTGGACGTAATTTTTTTAATGCATGGTCACATTTGGAAATTATGTTTCTTAAATCCAATCCTATATCTTCAGTATGATCTGTTATTGTTTCTGGAAGGTAATTGAGTGCTCCATCATTGATTCTTTTCAGTGCTTTTATAGCATTAGCTTTAAGGGTATTTAATTTAGATAATTTTTCGTTGGTTGAGAGTTGTTGGTTAGTTGTAATCTCTTCTATTTCAGATTTAAAAGTTTTAATCGATGATCCAATGTAGCGTTTTAATATAGCGTCACGTTGAGACTCATCTATGATGTTTAATACAGATCTAATTTTTAAATTACTTTCTTTTTTATCTCCTACTCTTGACGGAAGTTTTGTATTTAGAAAATACTCTAAGTACTTTAGTTCAGATTTTATGGTATTGGTTTCTCTTATAAAATCGTGGAATTTTAATTTTTTCTTATTTAAGACCTCTTTAAACGCTTCTTCAAATGCTTCTGTGAGTCGCGATATCTGATCTCTTATTTTTAATCGTGTACTTTGTAGTTTATCGAACAGTTCATTCGTATCTAGCTCACTAGTGTTTTCTAGAAAATCAATACTCATACTACTATGTAATTTCAGTGTTTCTTCGTAAAGATCTTTAAGTGTTTTTAGGTTAGAAGTGTTTTGTATATCTTCCCCTATCTCATCCAGAGATCTTCTAAAATTATCCAGTTCTTCCTCGGCTTCAGGAACTATTCTCTCAGCATTATTGATCTTATCTTGTAGTTTTGTAAGCAAATCTCGGTCTTCTCTGTCTAGTGAACTTATACTGCTAGTAAT
>CAYYNF010000254.1:0-3492 GCA_964472695.1 uncultured Flavobacteriaceae bacterium | reverse complement strand
CATTTCTTCTAATATTTCATATCCTGAAATATCATTTATGCTAAGATATTCTAATATTAAACTATCAATTATTTTACTTAAATTACTTAATCCTTTAAGTGTTTCTATTTTTTTAAGTATTTCCTTAAATTCTCCTAACTCCCAGTGTCTTACTTCTCTAAAATCCCTAAAGTCTTTTAAATCCATTAATTGCCCTTTATTTATAGTTAATATTAAAGCTGTATATTTGTAGTCTGACCCTTCTTAGAACCCTTGTAGCCTTGTTGGTTGTGCGTTGTTTGCTATTACTAAATAGCCCATATAGTGCAACTGGTCATAGCTATATGTTACCACCTACAACACTATAACATTGATCTATAAGGGTTATTTTGCTATTCTTAGCTTTGTTTCTGCTTTTGCTTTTTCTGTGTACTTTTTGAAGTAGTGAGCCACTTCTTTAACGTTATCCGTTGAGGTTTTCCCTATGTAGTCCAAAAAGTCACGCTCCGAACTGTGAGCGGTTACGCTCATTATATAAGGGGTCGGCATTTCTCCATAACGATTAGTAGCAAATGAACGCCTACAGATATGTGAGGTTATTAGTTCCCACTTGTGGTACTCGCTTGTTTTGTTTCGGTTGGTTTCAGGGTCTTTTTTTGTTCCTGTCATTACCTCAGTAATACCTGATTTTAAAGCAACTTTCTTTATATCTTTATTAAAGTGGGCTAGGTTGCTTTGTTCTTTGCCAGTGTAGGGGTCTGGAAAATTACCCCCTCTTTTGTCGAGTATCTCCCTAACCTCTTCACTAATAGGAATAGCGACTTTCTTACCAGTTTTTTGTTGCTCTAGTGCTATACAGTCAATGCCTTCTATTACTTCTATATTGTCCGTGGTAAGCCTTAACAAGTCACCCCCACGCTGTCCGATGTTACACCCTATTATTAACCAATCCTTAGCGTTTTCTAGTTCGGGCGTGTCCTGTGGGGTGTGGTGTATTTTCTGTAACTCTTTGGTGTCTAGGTAAACTTTATCAATCTTTACAGTAAAGCCCTTTATTTGTTCCAGTTGTGGACTAACTTCTAAACCGCTTCTTTTAGCATCGTTGCAAATGGTCTTAAGTGCCTTTACGTAACGCCCTGCGGTGTTCCTTGAAAGCTTATCGACTTCTAGCATCCATTTTAAAAAGTCATTCCTAAAATTCAGGTCTATATCTATTAGGTGGTATTTTTTACGCTTGTGTTTCTCAAAGGCTTCTATCTTATTGCGTATGGTCTTGTACTTTTTTATTGAGGATTCACTTAAACCAAGCTTTCCAGTTTTGTCATTGGTTTTGATCTTTATATTGTCGATATAGGTATTAGCATATTCTAGTAGTAGGCTTTTGTTTACTTGTTCCTTTTCAGTTATACCGAAAAACACATCTAACTTATCTTTTAACCACTGAGCCGACACAATAACCTTATTAACTTGGGCGGTGTTGTATTCTGTTCTTATAAAATTCTCTAGGTCTGCCAACCTATTAATCATTACATCTTTTTCGGTGTATTCAGCTTTTCGTTTTACTTTCCCTGTCTTGTTGTCAAAATATCTAGGGTTGATCTGTAGGGGGGTGGTTCGTCTGTAGTCGGTTTTACCATCCAACATAAACCTAATACCGATTTTAGAAGGGTTGCTTTTACCTCTTACATAAAATTTAACTGTTGCCATCGTTTAAATATATTAAAGTACGTGTGTTTTGAAAGTGTACCGTTATTTGTACCGTTGTAAATTTAATCTATTTGCATTTAATTACATCTATCTACACACTTAATTTAATGTAATACCTTTGTTTGTAAGAGGTTCTTTGTTTTTGGTCTAGTTATTTTAGTTTATGTGTATTCGGTTAAATTTACCCCTCTTGCTCCCTCCGACTCCACCAACAAAACATCTAAAACCTCCTATAATACTGATTATAGGAGGTTTTTCTTTAAAAACACAGCTTAAAACCTCTGCAAATTCAATAAATTTGCGTTTCAAGTTTTATTTTAGGGGAAAATAACGAGCAAGAAAAGATGAATGCAGGTATAGCTAAAGTGGAAAATCTATTTAACAGAATTACTACGTATTATCCTAATAAGTTACGATACTTTTCAGATAATGTATAACAAATACCTTCAACGAAACTAAGTAGTTTATTTAATCAATCTAAGCAATTACAGACTTGTGTTTTACCTGTAAAATTATAGTTGACTTCACCTATTTCAATAATAGAAAATTTAGTTAGAATAACTTCTTTGTTTATCTAAGTTATAGGTCAAACTATTATACAGCTACCTCCGTTAATTTTTCATAAATGTAGAACGAGAAGTTAAGTTTAACAATACTTAGAATTTCTTGTTATACCTGATCATTAGTCATTACTTTATTTTTAAACTGTATCATATTAAATACCTAAATATAGATTTATCAGATATTTGTTCTATAATGTGTTATCATTTTTATGCGATTGCCTTAGTTGGAATAACCAATATAAACACACGAAATATGTTGAAGTTTTATCTTAGTCGAGACATTAGTGAGTTCAAATATTAATTATGTAGTTTTTTGCTTGTAAATTCGTGTTATAATTAATATAAAGTATTTTTAATGAGGTAACTAACGTTTATTGTACTTAACAAAAGATAAATTATGATTAAAATCACTCCAGACCGAATTACAAAATTAAAAGAACAATTTGGTATACCTATTGACTTTACAACTGATGATGATATAGTAGTTGACTCATATAACAGATATCGATCTAATAGACAAATTGAAGAAGATAGATATTTAGCTACTTTTCTTGGTGATACCGAAATCGAAGACGAGGAACAAGCTAAATTAGGGAAGAGATTATGTATGGCTCCATTTGCTTTATTAGCAAAAACACTTAGAATAGGAATTAGAGCAATTACAGGAAACCCACCAGCCATAGAGCATAAAGCAGGTATTGATTTACGAGATTTTTCAGAAGTGCCTACTTTGGAATTAGCTTATGTTTCTTCTGTAATTCTCGAAAACATCGATAAAAAAACGAGTATAAATACCAGAAAGGAGGAGTATTCTGCTGTGTGTCGAAATGCTCTGAATCTGTTAGAAAGAAGCCTAGAAAATCCATTTACAATCGGTCAGATTAATGTGCTAAAATCTTTAATAAAACAAATCAATAAGAGGCAAGAAGAACTTGGTATAAAAGATATTGTGCAGGAATTAGATTTAGAACCAGATTGGAGTTTAGTTGGTGTACATATTGCTATGCGTGAAACAGAAGAGGTTAAAGATTGGTTGGCATGGCAAAAGTGTTCACCTGAAAGAAAGGAATTAACTGAAGAAGAAGAAGCTGAAGTATCAAAAGAGAATCAAGAAACGATAAAAGAATTATCTTTGATGTCAGACAAAGAGCTTTCTGCTCTTACTTCTTCTATAATAGATTTAGCTCCAGATAGGCAGCTTATAGACCCTAACTATATAGAGTTATCTCGTTACTTATCAATA
>CAYYNF010000253.1:0-3501 GCA_964472695.1 uncultured Flavobacteriaceae bacterium | reverse complement strand
GTTTAAAGTCAATGCTACTAGATCCAGGAGTGAATGCTGGAGAAGGAACTATTGAATTTTGGGCAAAATTTCAAAACAATTCACAATCCTTAATGCTTACCACTGATGCGAAACCTAATCAAGGAATCACATTGACCATGTTCCGCAATTCCATAAGCATACAAAGCAAGGAACTTACAAATGGACAAGCCATCGCTAATTCGAATTCTATTGAGCCCTATTGGCAGCACTTTGCATATACTTTTTATAAGATTGACAATCAAGGTCAATATAACATTGATGTTTTTGTAGATGGCGCTAAAATAAAAACCTTTAGCTCCGTCGAAATAGTAACTGACTATGACCTATATTTTACCAAAGGAAATGCAAGTGATGAAATTCTACTTACCGAAATAAAAGCATGGAATGTAAGAAGAACTGAGGAAGAAATCACTAACAATAGATATAACACATTTAATGATGACGGAGCTTCTGGAATAGACTTGCTAATAAGTAATGGATTGGTAGCGAATTATTCTCGTGGAGCAGAAGAAATGCCAGAAAATCCATACCTGTCAGAATTGACCGTTACAAAATGGCAAAATACAATTCAAAAAGATGGATATCCTGAGTTTGGTACTATCGTTACTAACGTAAAAAGTGATAATATCAATAAAGACCTAGCTGTTATTAATGCTAATATGGGTAATCCGATTTTAGAGTTAGACAAAATTATTGTCAATGCATCTAAAGGTAAATTCTCTAACAAAGTAGAAATAAGGTGGTATCATATTGAAGAAATGACAAATTACAATGTATTTACTAGTGACGGAAGGCCAGTAGGTACAAAAAGTGCTGGTAATAGTCCTACAGGAAAACAATTAGTAATAGTTGATGAAGATGCATTACCTGGTACAATTTATAACTACAGAGTAGAAGGAACAGGCACCATGACAGAGGTAGGAAGTGATACTGGTTTCATTTTTCCTAACGGAACAGTATCCGGTTTAATTAGTACACAATCCGAAGTTCCTGTGAAAAATGTAGCTGTAGCTGTAGAGTTAACCGATAAACCAGGAATTAACGGATCTGCAATATCCTTTGACACAAACTCTGACAAAGTTACTTTTTTGGAAAGAGAATTGTTTGTAGATCATAATGAGATTACTATAGAATTTTGGTATAAAAATGATGCTACCACAAGTACTGATTACAATACTGTTTTTAAACTTGCTGATACTAAAATATTGATCGGTAATGGGAGTACAATTTTAAAGTACAATAAAGGAAATGCACAAAAAGAATTTGATACAAAAATTTCTGATAATGAATGGCATCATTATGCCTATGCCCTAGGCAGTAATGGTATTGAACTAATTATTGATGGAGGACTAGACCCTAATGATCCAAACTATAATAATAACAATGATTATAAATATAATGTAGGTTTTGATTGGAGCTCAGATTCCGTTGACTATAATTATTACATCAATTATGAAGCTACACATCCCTACTCCATAGATGAATTTAGAGTATGGAAAGGTAAAAAAGAGCATCTTGATATTCAGGAAACGTATCGATATGTAGTAGATTCAGATGAATCCAATCTATTGATCGCTTATTCAATGGATTTACAGGGAACCAAAGAAATTTACAATCATGCATTGATATCTCAGGGAACATATGTAGGTAAAACTAATACCGATATAGTATACACTACCCAATCTTCTGCACTACAATATGTAGCTTATACTAATGAAAATGGGGTTTACATGTTTAGCAGCTTGTACAGTGATTCGCCTACAGGGAATTCTTTTACAGCAATTGCTTCAAAACCTAATCATGAGTTCAGACCAAGTCAAAAAGAGTTTTCTATCAAGCAGTCCTCTTTAACAACGGACTATGAAGATAAAACAGTTCATTTCACAGACATTTCTGCGTTACCACTTTCTGGACGTATTTATTACTTAGCAGGAAACGAAAAACACCCTGTTCCTGCGGGGAAACAAATAGCCATTGATGAAAATCCTATTGTAGGAGTAAGTGAAGAATTAACCAGTAACGAAGATGGAAACTATAGTGTTTCAGCAGGTCTTGGAGGTCATACTATTGAAGTTTATAATCCAGAACTTCATAATAACAAAAACCTAAAAAGCTTAAATTTCGCTCCTATCGAGAAAGATAACGTGGTACGTAGTGGTGGATACGCTGTTTCTAATAACTTTTTGAATCCTGAAAATAAAGCATATACCTTATCTGGTTTTGTAAAGCCATTTATTTCTGTAGTATATCCTGATTATGTTGCAGAGAAGCAGACACTAATCCAATTGGATAAAATAAAAGTAGTTCTTAAGAATAATGAACTTTTACAATTGTACTATAACAACGTATTAGAAAAAGAAGTTGCCATTGTTAACCCTACTGACTTCACTTATTTTGCTATAGCTATTGAACCATCAGGGAACTATGGCTTTATTGTGGGCGAAAACTATACCTCTGGAATGATCAGTAATATTGATATCGCTAGTAACTTACTCTATATCGGTGCAGAAGTTAGCGAAAATGGAGAAGTTATTGAAAACAACCTATCAAACCTAGCCTTGATTCAGTTTAGAAACCAAGCATATACAGAATCTCAGTTGCTAGGAATAAAAGAAGGTGATATCATTGAGGATGACAAGGATGCATTAAAGCTATCTTTTGAATTTGACCAAGAAAAAGGAACAAGAGCTATTTCCAAAACAATTGAAGGTAAGCGAACCTATTTAACATTACAGAAAGACATCAAAATTGATGCTTCTCAGGTGTTTATACATTCCCAGAAATATAACTATAAGTATCAAGCTATTAATGGGCGCTATCTTCCCGACGAAACAATCACTCATCAATATTTTATAAATGTTGAAGATCCAATTACGGGAGTTGACTTTGAAATGAAAGACCGATATGGTTTTGTAGGTAATATTGTAATTCCTTGCGATAATAATGTTGGGGCTTGGGAAGGAGAAATTACTCGAACAGATAGTCCTAATTCCACTTTCACAAAAACAATAGACGCATCTCATTTTAATAGCGAAAACACTGTTTTCATGGTGGATGGTTTAATCCCTGGAAAATATCAAGTAACATTAACCAATACCAATGTAGACAATACTACAAATAACCTCATCTCTCCAATTCTAGATTTGACTAAAGGATGGCAAAGTTATGATTTTGAACATAGAGAAGAGCTATCTGTAGCAGTTACTCCATATATTATTAAAAAAGATAAAGCAGCTACACCTATAAAGGATTTAAAAAGAGAAGACTTTATTGAGTTAGAGAAAGCCTGTAATAATGATTTTTATATACTTCAAGAAGGTAATCCTATCCTTCTTCAGGTAGAAGTCTTTGAACAATATGGCGATCAAAAATGTATGGTAGAAGATGCTAGTGTTAGTTTTGCAGGTTCATTGTTAAAACTACCTGGTGGTAATACTGTAACTAGTAAAACAGATAAAAATGGACATGCGGTTTTAGTAT
>CAYYNF010000252.1:0-3502 GCA_964472695.1 uncultured Flavobacteriaceae bacterium | reverse complement strand
TCCAAGTTCTTAAAATTTTGGATTACAGGAAGTAGTGAGTTTAAACAAGCTCTTACTTTTAAAAACTATCTAGAATAATTTGGTGATTCTTTTGTAATGGTTACATCATGCGGATGACTTTCTTTTATCCCACTAGCAGTAATCCTTACAAACTTCGCTTCGTTTTTAAGTGCTTCAATAGTAGGTGCACCGCAATAGCCCATTCCAGCTTTTAAGCCTCCTACAAACTGATGAATACTCTCATGTAAATATCCTTTATAAGCAACACGTCCCACAATACCTTCTGGAACTAATTTCTTAATATCATCTTCCACGTCTTGGAAATACCTATCCTTTGAACCTTTATTCATAGCCTCTATAGATCCCATACCTCGATAAGACTTATATTTTCGACCTTCGTAAATAATTGTTTCTCCTGGAGACTCTTTAGTTCCAGCAAGTAAAGATCCTAACATTACCGCATCCGCTCCTGCTGCTATAGCCTTAGGAATATCCCCTGTATAACGAATTCCACCATCTGCAATAATAGGTACTCCAGAACCTTTTATCGCTTCAGCAACTTGCATAACTGCAGAAAACTGAGGAAAACCAACACCAGCAACAACTCTTGTTGTACAAATAGATCCTGGGCCAATACCTACTTTTATGGCATCTGCTCCTGCTTCTACCAAATACTTTGCTGCTTCTGCAGTAGCGATATTACCAACAACAACATCAAGCTCTGGAAAAGAAGCCTTCACTTTTTTAAGCACATCAACAACACCTTTGGTATGTCCATGAGCAGTATCAATTACAATAGCATCAACAGAAGCTTCTACTAAAGCCCTTGTACGCTCTAAAGTATCAGAAGTTACTCCAACTGCTGCAGCTACTCGGAGTCTTCCGTATTTATCTTTATTAGATTGAGGTTTTAAAGTAAGTTTAGTGATATCTCTGTAAGTGATTAAACCAACCAGCATATTGCTCTCGGTAACTACAGGTAATTTTTCTATTTTAAACTGTTGAAGAATAACCTCAGCTTCATCAAGGCTTGTACCTTCTTTAGTAGTAATTAAGCCTTCAGAGGTCATTACCTCTACGATTTGACGATGATTGTCTTTTTCAAAACGTAAGTCGCGATTAGTGATAATTCCTATAAGTTTTTTAGCATCGTCAACTACAGGTATCCCTCCTATTTTATACTCACGCATACAATTTTTAGCATCTTGTATCGTAGCAGATTTTGGAAGTGTTACAGGATCAATAATCATCCCACTCTCTGAACGTTTTACTTTTCTTACCTCATTAGCTTGTTGTTCAATAGACATATTTTTATGCAATACACCTATACCACCTTCTCTAGCTATTGCTATTGCCATACTAGATTCTGTAACAGTATCCATTGCTGCAGAAATTACAGGAACGTTTAATGTTATATTTTTTGAAAATTTTGTTTTTGTAGAAACTTCTCGTGGTAGAACCTCTGAATAAGCAGGAATAAGAAGAACATCATCATAGGTCAATCCTTGACCCACTACTCTAGAATGCATTGAACTCATAGCAATTAAAATTTAATTGCATACAAATGTACTCATAATTAAATAAAAAATACTTTTTTAATACTAAAATAACAGTAACGTGACTGATTTACAAAAAAACCAAGAGTTAAATTATTGATTATAAACAATATTACAAAACACAACTACACAGGAGCGACCAATCGAAAACCTTCTCCATGAATATTCAATATCTCCACATTGGCATCTTTACTTAAATATTTCCTTAGTTTTGCTACATATACATCCATACTTCTTGATGTGAAATAATTATCATCCTTCCAAATACGCAATAAAGCCTCTTCTCTTGATAACAAATTATTAAGATTTATAGCAAGCAAATGTAATAACTGATTTTCTTTTGGAGATAATTTCTTTGAATCTTCTTGGTTATATTCAAGAGTTCTTAATTTTGGATGATAGACAAACCCCCCAATAACAAAAGTTTGATCTAAATTTATTTTTGGCTGATCAAAACTATTTTTTGCAATCTTTCGTTCAAAAACGGCATTAATCTTAGAAAGTAAGATATCACTATCAAAGGGTTTATTTAGGTAATCATCAGCTCCAATTTCATACCCCTTTAAAACATCTTTTTTAATGGCTTTTGCTGTTAAAAAAAATAATGGAATTTTAGAATTCTTTGCACGAATTTCTTTAGCTAAGGTAAATCCATCTTTATAAGGCATCATTACATCTAAAATACACATGTGAAATTCTTGACTTTTGAAGCATTCAAACCCTTGATCTCCATTGATAACATGCGTAACATGATAACCATTTAAAATTAAGTAATCTTTTAAAATTGTTCCAAAATTAAGATCATCCTCAACAAGTAATATTTTTTTTGGCATAAACCTTTTTTTCTGTTCTATTTCTAGTTAATTTATTTAAAAGCTTGTTTACTTGTTTTATTCCGTATCAAAAAGTGTAGATTGTGTAGAAATAGCACCACCATTCTTTTCTTGATCATTACCCATAGTACTTTGCTCCTCTTCTAACTCTGGCAAAGGATCTAAAACTTCTATTTCTTCTACTTTATAAGATGTCAATTGATTACCCATTGCCTTTATTCCTTTTATACTTATAAACTCATGGAGGTTTACACATTCACTCTCTCTTGTTTCTTTTCCTTTTACTGGAGCGAAATACACTTTAATTCTTGGAAAAGAATCTGTAGCTACTAATACTATTTTAGAATGGACACTATTTGATAAAAACACCTCCTCTTTATTGGTATCTTCAAACAAAAATCTTTTCACATAATAACGTTGCTTTTCTGATTCAAAATAAACTACAGTGATAGGTCTTTTTGTAACCCACTTTTGTAATATAAGAATTTCATTATCAAAGTGCAAACTAAGATCTACAGAAAAAGTCTTTATTTTCCCTTTGGCAGTAATAAGCAGTAACTGATCTCCGCCCTTAAAAGCTCCTAAAAGCTTTCCTCTTTGATCTACATTTAATCGATTTACAGTTGTATCGAACCAAATTTCACGAGGCTGAAGTGTAGAAACTCCTTGTTTCTTAAGCTCGATTTTATTAACTAAATATTTAGTTACTAAATTTCCACGTACCGATCGACCTTTAATAAGCAACTCCGAAAAGTCGATATCAAACTTCAATTTTTTAATACTTCCTGTCTGTCGTAAATGCACAGAGACTACCTCTGCTTCTCCATTAGGATTCGCAGAAAGATACAACACTTTCGTACCTTGTTTCGCCTGATTAAGATCATACAATTTATCTCTTGTAATTCCTGTAACCGCAAAACGTTTCATGTAGGTAAAACCTCCCTTTCCATCCCGATAAACCATATTATAAATAGTGCGTTTATCTTTCTTTTTAAATACACCTGCATATATAAGTCCTTTCGCAACAAAAACTTTATTTCTTACTTTAGTAATGAACATTTCTCCTTTTTGAGTAAAGCAAATGATATCCTCAATATCAGAACAATCATATCA
>CAYYNF010000251.1:0-3520 GCA_964472695.1 uncultured Flavobacteriaceae bacterium | reverse complement strand
TGCTAAAGATATTGCTTTTTTTGCCTTAGAGAGGTGACCTTGATCTAGATAATACTGAATAATATCTTCAAATTCATCTGAATCAAAAAAAAGAATTTTATTAGAACGAAGCATCGCTTCATACTTATTTATAGAAATATTACTTTCACTATTTTGATCTAGATACATATATACTTCGATTTTTCAAATAAATTTACTTCTTTTAAAAAGTACTATTTTTTTTAGAGACAATTTTTATCAACATTTTAATTAACATTTATTTATTCTTATCAGCAAGAATTAATTACGACAGGTACTTTTCTATTTCAAATCAAATAGAATTATAAAATCTAAATTTGATTTTAAGCCATTAGAATCAAAAATACAAACTAACACACAAAGAACTGTCTTTCTACTTTTACTAGAATACAGACCTACTATTGATACCTTATTTTATTTTCCAATACAATTACGAGACACTCACCTTACTTCTTATAAGAAGGCAATTTAACAGCCCCCTACTAGGCACTCTATTAAACCACATAAATATTTGATAATCAAAAACAGCAACTTCTGTAAGTTACGAAATTTCATTTAAAATATCAAGTATCACATCACACCCCTCATAAATTTCTGCTTCAGAAATAGTTAACGGGGGACTTATTCGTACTGCTTTTTTCTCAAAGAGTAAGAAAAACAATATCAATCCCTTTTGTTGTGCTTTCATGACCAAATCGACTGCCAAGTCGGGAGTAGGAAGTATTAAAGCCAACATCAAACCTTTCCCTCTAATTTCCTTTATAAGCGGATGAACTAATCGCTCTCTAAAAAGTACTTCTTTATCCAAAGCTCTTGACATAAGGTCATTACTCACTACTACTTCAATTGTTGCCAAACACGCAGCTGCAACTACAGGATTCCCCCCGAAAGTTGTAATATGCCCCAACATAGGATTATCCGACAAAAGCATCATATGTGCCTTACTTGCAGAAAAAGCACCTACTGGCAATCCACCTCCTAAACCTTTTCCCATAACTACAATATCAGGTATAACACCGTAATGTTCAAAACTAAAAAAAGTACCTGTACGCCCTATGCCTGGCTGAATTTCATCAAGAATTAATAGAGCTCCTACCTCAGAACAACGTTGCCTTACTTTTTTCAAATAGTCATTTGTAGGTAATATAAAACCTGCTCCACCTTGAATAGTTTCTAAAACCACCGCCGCGGTATGTTTTGTGATTTTTTTTAAATCCTCCTCTTCATTAAAGACAATATGAGAAATACCCGGCACCAAAGGCCTAAAAGCCTGTTTACGATCTTCGTAACTCATCAAACTAAGACTTCCAATAGTATTACCATGATAAGCTAAATGAGCCGATATTAACTGAGACCTACCTGTCACACGCTTAGCCAACTTAATAGCCCCTTCCATTGCCTCAGTACCTGAATTCGTCAAATAAGTCATTTCCAAAGGCATAGGCAATAGTGATGCTATACGTTTTGTAAGTACTACAGCTGGTTGCAAAATATACTCTCCATAAACCATAACATGCATGTAACGATCTACCTGCTGATGGATTGCTTCTGTAACTTTAGGATGTCGATGCCCTACACTACAAGCCGAAACACCTGCTACAAAATCTAAATATGCTTTGTCATCTACATCGTAAATATAGCTACCTTCCGCCCTACTCACCTGAACAGAAAGCGGGAAAGGACTTGTTTGAGCTTGATATTTTAAAAAATCTTCTTTCAAAAGTGTAACTCTTTTTTAGGTTCTTGTTTCAAAGGAACATCTTTAAATCGAGATATATCTGATTTATTTCTATTAAGACGCCTCAATGTTTGTTTATCAAAGAAATTTTTATGGTCAGGCAATGGAATTCCTTTTATCTTTATAAGATCAAAGGGTTCATCTTCCCAAAATAACTCATCTTTACTAAGTATAGCCTCATCTCCACGCCAATTAAGTCCATTAAGTACACGATCTTCCTCCGAAATATTTTCCGGTTTAAATAATGTCCCCTCTATATTGTCATAGTAATAAACATCACTAAGTTGATTCTTTTCAAATAGAATTTCGATACTACTACTAAAAATTTTATTTATTCCTATTAAATTTAAGGAATTATCACGTTGAAAGTAAATTGTCTCAGCATTTTTATTAATATAAACCTTCGACAAACTATTTTCGTTAAACACCCCATCAAGTGTAGCACCTTTTATTTGGTTAAACCCTTGTTTCAATGTATCCTGTTGCACTAGAAAAGCATTTTTAAAAACCTTTAAAGAATCCAATTTTCTAGTTTTCATATTGGTTAATAGATGAATCGTATCACCTGTCATTTGATTCGACTTTACCCAAAGCACAGGTGTACCAAGCATTTTAGTCACTCCTGTTTTCTGAAAAGAGCTTACCGAATCACATTTGCCACTCATATCATGTTTATACAATTTTACATTCCTAAAACCACGCAAAAGTCTATGCTTAGGTGAACCTGTAATCATAAGCGTATCACAATGAATGAAAGTAGAGTCCTTACCTCTTTTTGTAATAGCTAAGGCTCTCTTAGTAATAAATAAAGAATCCTTACCCCTATACACCTCAGCATAATGCCCTTTAATAAGACTTTGATAAGCTAAATCGACAACTTTAATATTATTTACAGCAGAAGCAAAATTACGTTTGCTATCATAAAATATACTATCCCCATACACCTTTCTGCTTTCATAATCAATACGGGCATTTTTTATAGCATACCCCCACTCTTGATTCGTATTATAATAACCTCTTTCACAAGAAAGTGAACTTTTAGAAGTCTTCACTAATGACGGCCCATATAAATAAGCATCCTTTTGTTCTGTAAAATAATCTAGCCTAGGAGAAGTAATAGTATGTTCTGGATTTTTCACTTTAACTTTTTTCTTGAAACTGTACTTATTCTGATCAAAAAAATAACGTCCCTCTTGACTTGTCAGCGTATTTACAGAATCAACTAACTTACCTCCACTTCTATAAAAAGCCTGTTGCCTTTTCCTATCAAAAAACAAAGTGTCTGTCGTTAAACGATTAGAAGGTGTAACCAATTTTACATTACTACTTATATAGGCAAATTCCGATCGACCATTATACTCTGCATAATCTCCCTGAAGGGTAATAGTATCCCCTTGTAATATTTTCACGTCACCAAAAGCCTTCACAAATTGATCTTTAGCATAATGCACTGCTTGATCACACCATATATCAATACCTTTATGCATAAAATGGACTTGTTTATTCACCTTACTTAACAAAGTTGCATCAGGGTATTGATCCTCGTTAACCTCCAAGCGGTCGGCCAAGAAACTAATTTCTTTATCAGACTGAGCATACAGAAATAAATTAAAGAAGAAGGCTACACAAAAGACAGTTATATATTTCACAATTTTAGGCTTTAATTACAAATTTATACAAACTAAGTTGAAGTTAACTATTCTAACGAAGAAGAATCGAACACATAGTACTTCTTTCCTATTACAATGCCACTTAAATTATTAC
>CAYYNF010000250.1:0-3522 GCA_964472695.1 uncultured Flavobacteriaceae bacterium | reverse complement strand
TTTATGGCTCTTAATGCTGCTAAAGCATCTTGATCTTTAGCTTTCATAGCCTCTTTCATAGAGACCATTAGGTTTTTAGATAAACTCATATTTTTATTAATCTACGTTATCGTGTAAAAATGAATTGTTTTTTCTTATTTGTAATTCATTATTACTATCTAATGAAACTGATGTTCTTGAAACTTGAGTGCTAGTATCTACATCATTCAGTTCTAAACCTGCCCTTTTATATGCAGGTTCCTTTTCAATATCATCTATTTGATTAGTGTTACTTAAGGATTTAAACTTATGATTAAATTTCTTCATAGTAGCGCGTCTTTTATGAGCATTTTCCTTAAGTTGTGATAATGGCAAATCTAATGGATTTGACTTTTCAGTAACCTCTTCTTCCTGAATTTCTACCTCATTGAGAGCTGGTAATACTTTCTTTTCAAATACTACTTCATCTTCTGGCAATCTTGTATTAACAACAGAAGTTTTCTCCTTGGTTTTAGTAACTATTTTAATTTCGTCTATATTGTCATCTAAAACGTGCTTAATAATCTCTGGTTCTTCAATAGTTTTAGATTCAAAAGAAGTTTCTTGTTCAGGAGTAGAAATTTCTGATTTTTCCTGAATTGGCATGTCAAAGGTAAGTGCAAATTGTTCTGTGGTTTCGTCAAAAGAAATCTCTTGTGCATCTTTAACCTCTACAATTTGATTACTTTCACTCTCATTAACATTTAATGTAGACTCTTGCTTTTCTGTTAAATCAATAATTACAAAGTCATCATGATTAACAACTTCTTTTTCTAAAGATTGTTCCTTGATTTGGTTTTCAGAATTTAAGTCTATGATATGTAAATCTTCTTCTTGATTAGTTAAAACAATAGAATCTTCTGTCTTTTCAAAAGAAACTTTAGGATTGGTACTAACCTCCTTTTGTTCTTCAAATTCTTCATCAAATAGGTTATGAATAATAACCTCTTCAATTTTTGTTTCCGTTTCTAATTCTGGTTCAAGATGTTGTTTTGTCTCCTCTGTTTCAATTAAATCATTATTAGATTTTATTTCTTCTGGAATGACCACTCTCCCTGTATTATTAACAGAAAGGTTTTGTTGCATAGATTGCTCGTTACCTAAAGTATGAATAATCTTTTTAGCCTCGGTATTTACAATACTATCCTGTTGTTCTGCATTAAATCCTGTAGCAATAACTGTAACGGATATGGATTCATCTAAACTTTCATCTTCACCTACCCCCATGATAACATTTGCACCATAACCTGCTTCGGCTTGAATATACTCATTAATTTCACCTATTTCATCTAAGGTGATTTCCTTAATACCTGATACAATTAACAACAATACATTTTTAGCACCTGTAATTTTATTATCATTTAACAATGGAGAATCTAAAGCTTTAGAAATGGCTGTATGAGCTCTTTCATTTCCTGATGCCGATGCTGATCCCATAATAGCTGTTCCACTATTACTCAATACTGTCTTTGCATCACGCAAGTCAATATTTTGAGTGTAATGATGTGTAATAACCTCTGCTATACCCCTTGATGCAGTTGCTAAAACTTCATCTGCTTTAGAAAAACCAGCTTTAAAGCCTAAATTTCCGTAAACCTCTCTTAACTTATTGTTATTAATTACAATTAAAGAATCTACTTCATCTCTTAATTTCTCAACCCCAATTTGCGCTTGTTCATTACGCATACGACCTTCAAACTGAAATGGCACTGTTACAATTCCGACAGTTAAAATATCCAACTCTTTAGCCATTTTTGCAATGATAGGTGCTGCACCAGTACCGGTTCCCCCTCCCATACCAGCAGTTACAAATACCATTTTAGTATTTGATCCTAACATACTTTTTATGTCATCATAACTTTCTAGTGCTGCTTGCTCTCCAACTTCAGGGTTAGCTCCTGCTCCCAAACCTTCAGTTAAGGAAACCCCTAGTTGAATTTTGTTAGGTATAGGACTGTTATCCAATGCCTGAGCATCGGTATTACAAATCACAAAATCCACACCTTTGATTCCTTGTTCAAACATGTGGTTAATTGCATTACTACCTCCTCCTCCTACTCCAATTACTTTAATTACATTGGATTTATTTTTGGGAAGGTCAAAGGGTAAAAAATCTGAAGTTCCTTCTGGGGTGTTCATAATTTATGGGGGACTAGAGTTTTATATAAATTTAACTATTATCTATTATTGAAGTAATTTTATCTGATAATTTACTTAATAAACCTTTTTTTGTTTCTTTTACTTCTTGAATAGGTTCATTAACATTATCGATTTCATTTACATTTTCTTCTTGTTCGATTTTTTCAAAAACCTCTTCTTTTTCTATTTCTGTATCTACTTGTTGAGCTGATTTAGACTGTAATTCAATACTATTCATCACCAATCCTACAGCTGTTGCATATAAAGGACTTGTTGCTTCAACTTCACTATCACTAGCCAAGTATTCATTTGGGTATCCGATTCTGGTATCTAATCCTGTTACATACTCAACTAATTGTTTTAAATGCTTTAATTGAGAACCTCCTCCTGTTAAAACAATTCCTGCTATTAACTTTTTACTGTTAGAGTTATAGCCATAATTTTTAATTTCTTGAAAAACAAGTTCCATGATTTCTTCTACCCGAGCGTTAATAATCTTGGACAGATTTTTTAAAGAAATTTCTTTAGGTTCTCTCCCTCTTAAGCCTGGTATACTAACAATTTCATTTTCTTTATTTTCTCCTGGCCAAGCAGAACCAAATTTCACTTTTAATAATTCAGCTTGTTTTTCAATAATGGTACATCCTTCTTTAATATCCTCAGTAATCACATTACCTCCAAAAGGAATTACTGCTGTGTGTCTAATTATTCCATCTTTAAAAATGGCTAAATCCGTAGTACCTCCTCCAATATCAATCAAGGCTACTCCAGCCTCTTTTTCCTCATCTGATAGCACTGCTCTAGAAGAAGCTAAAGGCTCTAATGTGATATCAGATAAACCTAAACCAGAACTTTTAACACATCGACCAATGTTTTTTATCGCTACAATTTGACCTAAAACTACATGGAAATTCGCTTCAAGTCTTGATCCATACATCCCCTCTGGCTCAGTAATTTCAGATTGTCCATCCACTTTATATTCCTGAGGTAAAACATGTAATATTTCTTCTCCGGGAAGCATAGTTAATCTGTGTACATGCTGGCATAGTTGATCTATATCACTTTGTTCTATAACTTCTTCAGAGTTTTCACGAACAATATAATCACTATGCTGAAGACTTCTAATATGCTGACCTGCTATACCAACTATTACATTCTCAATTTTAATTCCAGAAGATTCTTCTGCTTCTTTAATTGCAGATTGTATCGATTTAGTAGTTTTTGTAATATTATTAACCACCCCACGATGAACTCCTAAACTTGCAGATTTACCTATGCCTAAAATTTCAAGTTTATTGTATTCATTATAGCGACCCACCATAGCAACAATTTTGGTGGTCCCAATATCTAATCCAACTGCAATTT
>CAYYNF010000249.1:0-3523 GCA_964472695.1 uncultured Flavobacteriaceae bacterium | reverse complement strand
GTATTGTCTTTAATAATGGTTCTAGTACTATTATTTAAAAATCATTGGACAAGGATTTTTCAAACCCCTTACTATTTTATTTTGTATCTTTGTGCTTTTGAAATACCTATGTATTTCTTAGGATATTACTTAATGAGCAAATCTTTACAAATTTAATACTGACTAGAACTATGAAAGTGAAAACTATTTTGGTCTCTCAACCGGCACCAAAAGTAGAGAACTCTCCATACTTTGATATGGAAGAGAAACTAAAAGTAAAAATTGATTTTCAACCCTTTATCCATGTAGAAGGAGTTGATTCTAAGGAAATAAGACATCAGAAAATTGATTTATCTAGTTATTCGGCAATTATCTTGACTAGTCGAAATGCTGTAGATCACTTCTTTAGAATTGCTGAAGAAATGCGCTTTAAAGTACCAGACTCATTAAAATATTTTTGCCAAAGTGAAGCTGTTGCCTATTATCTTCAAAAATATGTGGTCTATCGAAAACGTAAAATTTATGTAGGTAAACGTACATTTTTAGATCTAGTTCCGTCAATAAAAAAATATAAAAATGAAAAATTCTTACTCCCTGGGTCTGATAAGTTAAAACCATCAATACCTAAAGCACTAGATGAAATCGGTATTACATGGCAACAAGGAGTATTCTATAAAACAGTAGTTAGTGACTTATCACACCTCAGAGATGTTTTATACGATGTCCTAGTGTTCTTCAGCCCTTCAGGAATTGAATCACTATTTGAAAATTTCCCTGATTTTAAACAGAATAATACACGTATAGCTGTATTTGGAAACACAACTATCAAAGCAGCAGAAGCCAGAGGATTAGTATGTAACATAAAAGCACCTACTCCAGAAACTCCATCAATGACTATGGCACTTCAGAAATATGTGAAGGACGTTAATAAAAAATAATACAAAAGAAACCTTTTATTTTATAGGTTACTTTAGGAGGTTATTATACAAATATGAGGTCAAAATCATTTGATTTTGACCTCATATTTGTTATTACAAGAAAGCGTCTCTATGTGTCCATACATCATAAAGAAAAAGTCCCATAAAACCTAGGCTGACTACAAATTTTAATAATGATGAGGTCATAAAACCTATAAGTGACCCCAATGCGGCTTTAATAGCAACCTTATGATCATTTTGGTGTATACGCTCACCAATAAAAGCTCCAATAAAAGCTCCAACGAAGATCCCCATAGGAATAGGTATAAAAATTCCGAATAAAATTCCTAAAGTCGTCCCGATTACTCCGTAACGACTACCCCCAAATTTCTTAGTAGTAGCAATAGGTATTAAATAGTCGGCAGCTACCATTATAATGGCTATAAAAAATGTTACTCCTAAGAAAATATAATTCATTTCTATAGCACTAGTAAACTGAGCTAACAAAAGTCCGACCCACCCCATAGGAGGTCCTGGTAGTACGGGAAGAAAACTACCCAATATTCCTGTAAAAAGACATAAAAACCCACAAAATATTAATAAACTGTCCATGATTTTGCTTAAATTAAAACTTACTATATCAATTGAACTATTATTCGTTGTATAAATAATTCAACTTATACACAGTATAATGATTTTCAACGGATATTACTAGATGTAACCAAATATAATTCCAATTCATAATATTTTAAGAAAACAAGGATATATTTTAATCAAGACTCTATTTTTGTGATTTAATATTAAACTAGATTTGAGGACTTTTAATTCGTATTTATTTTTATTTATATTCATTGTTTCTAATGTTGGCTGCGTAGATTCAGACTATCGTATCATTACTATAGATGAATTTAAAGAAGCACAATTAATACAACTACAGAAGAAATCTCTTCAAAAATATCCTACAATTAAAACCTGTGAATATATTGAAAATTCCAAAGACTGTTTTGAACAAGACTTTCACACTCAGTTACAACACTATTTCTCTCAACGAGATATGAAATATATAATGAGACATAAGCCTGTAGATACTCTTATTGTGAAACTAAATGTGACTTACGAAGGGGAAGTTAGTATTCAGAATAGAGATTTTCTATTCGCATATTATGAAAACTTTACTTTCGAACTTGAAAGTGTTCTTGATAAAATTAGTCCTATAGAACCCGCTATGTTTCAAGATAAACCTATAGGTTGTCTAATTAAATTACCTATTATTTTTGATAAATGAAATTATGAATGAACGTATTATTTTAGGTATCGACCCTGGAACGACTATTATGGGGTTTGGTATTATAAAGGTTGTAGGTAAAAAGGTGGAATTTTTACAAATGAATGAACTACAACTTACCAAATATACTGATCACTACTTGAAGTTAAAGAAAATTTTTGAACGTACCATAGAACTTATAGACACATATCATCCTGATGAAATCGCTCTTGAAGCTCCTTTTTTCGGAAAGAACGTACAGTCAATGTTAAAACTAGGACGAGCACAAGGGGTAGCTATGGCAGCTAGTCTTAGTCGTGATATTCCTGTTGTGGAATATTCTCCAAAAAAAATTAAAATGGCAGTAACAGGTAATGGAAATGCTAGTAAAGAACAAGTTGCTAAAACTCTACAACGACAGTTTAAACTAAAAGAGCTACCTAAAAATTTGGATTCGACTGATGGTCTCGCTGTTGCTCTTTGTCATTATTACAACTCTAACCGTGTTGTTCAAGGCGGGCGTACTTATACGGGGTGGGGAGCTTTTGTAAAAGAGAATGAAAATCGTGTTAAGAAATAATCGTGTAAATAACTTCTTACGCCAATTGAATTGCCTTTTATAAAAATAGATCTAACTTAAACTGCTTTTCTCTAGAAATATGTTTTCTGATCTTGATAATCTGATAACTTTTATTCTGATAACTCTCGGTAAGTTTATCTAACTTTTGTTTAATTTCTAGTTTTACTTGTAAAATATCTCCTTTAGCGAAAGCTTCTCCATTGTCAATTTTCTTCTGAAAACTAGCATCTTTTATACGTGCTGAGATAGGAATTCCTTTGTACTCGAAATCAGATTTCAATTGGTCATCAAAAGAAATACGGATGATATTCAAAGTGGCAGTCTCAACAAGAATACGCTGATCCTCTGGTTTTATCTGATTTTTCTGAGCAAGTACAGAGAAATCTTGTTTCGATATTTTCAATAATGAAGCCTCACCCCCATCAGTAATTTCATAATTATCGAGATTAGCATTCTGCTTTAATGACTGAAAACATTTACTAAGAGCATTCTTTATTAAAGTATTATGTTCTAATAATGAGACCGTAAATTCAGAAGCATGAGTCACTTCACCAAGTTCATTTTTAACACTTATATCTCCGTTCTCTGAAATCTTAGAATAAACCGCTTCATTTTTAATAAACTGCTTTAGCTCAATCAACTTCGTGTATTCTTGAATAATACGCATACCTACACAAGTTTCGGCTTCACCTTCAGGAGTTAATAAATTTTTTAACTCTAAAGAATCTATTTCTATTAATTGAAAGTGAACCATAAAACTCCCTTTTTCGAATGCTATTACTT
>CAYYNF010000248.1:0-3527 GCA_964472695.1 uncultured Flavobacteriaceae bacterium | reverse complement strand
AGCATTAATAGTCTGACCAAATTCTTTTTTTTGCTCATTGGGTACTGTTTTGAACTTTGCAAAATACTGCTTTAAAAGCCCTTTACTTCCTAGTACCTTAATTCTAAACTGTTCTACCTCTTTAAGGTCAGTTGTCGTGAAAGCTTCAGCTTCAGCAATGAATTTTTTTATTTCTTCGATCATCCTATATAATGCTTTTGAGAACACAAATTTATGCTTTTTATGTTTTTTTACATAAAATATTTGATCGTGTTTTAGAATCTACAAATATTTTATATCATGTATTGCTGTCTGTTTAGTCTTTAAAATGTGTATACGTCTTCTTCCATATTTTTATATTCAGGGTTTTATTTCCATAATTCAGAAACTGAATATCTATTATTTTCTATTCAAATTAGGAATGTATTATTTGTTTCAGCACTAGACGTTTTAGATATATTAAAAACTGCCATTATGTCATAAAAATTCAATTATTACTAGTATCTTTGTAAGAAGTTTTATCACGAAAAACCCTATGGAGAAAGTAATCGACGAAAATAAGCAAGGAACTACCTTAGAACAAACTGCTAAAAAAGAAAATAAACGCAAGCTATTCATTGAAAGCTATGGTTGTCAAATGAACTTTAGTGATAGTGAAGTGGTTGCCTCTATTTTAGCGAACGAAGGATTTAACACTACCAACAAGCTTGAAGAAGCTGATTTAGTATTAGTAAATACCTGTTCTATTAGAGACAAGGCAGAGCAAACTATACGTAAACGTCTTGAAAAATATAATGCTGTAAAAAGGGACGAGAACCCGAATATGAAAGTTGGGGTCCTAGGATGTATGGCAGAGCGTCTAAAAGGTAAATTTCTAGAAGAAGAAAAAATTGTAGATCTTGTAGTAGGACCTGATGCCTATAAAGATCTTCCAAATTTATTAGAAGAAGTAGATGCTGGACGTGATGCCGTGAATGTTATACTTTCAAAAGAAGAGACTTACGGGGATATTGCACCTGTGCGATTAGGGTCTAATGGAGTGTCAGCCTTTGTATCGATTACCCGTGGGTGTGACAATATGTGTACTTTTTGTGTAGTGCCTTTTACTCGAGGTAGAGAGCGTAGTCGTGACCCACAAAGTATAATGGAGGAAATTGATGACTTGATAAATAAAAACTTCAAGGAAATTACTCTTTTAGGACAAAATGTAGATAGCTACCTGTGGTATGGTGGTGGACTCAAAAAAGATTATGATAAGGCTAGTGAGATGCAAAAAGCTACTGCTGTAGATTTTGCAGACTTAATGGATCAAATTGCTACGAAATACCCTAAGTTGAGATTGCGTTTTACAACATCCAACCCTCAGGATATGACACTTAAAGTAATTGATGTTATGGCAAAACATCGTAATATATGTAAATATATACACTTACCTATACAAAGTGGAAGTGATCGTATTCTGAAAGAGATGAATCGCTTACATACCAGACAAGAATACTTTGATCTTATTGATAATATTAAAAAACGTATTCCTGACTGTGCTATTTCCCAAGATATTATAACAGGATTTCCTACTGAAACAGAAGAAGATCATCAAGATACTATTTCACTAATGAAATATGTCAAATATAGTTACGGTTTTATGTTCGCATATTCTGAAAGACCTGGAACCTTGGCAGCAAGAAAATTAGAAGACGATATTCCTGATGAAGTTAAAAAACGTAGGTTAAAAGAAATTATTGACACGCAAACTTTATTAAGTAAAGAACATCA
The DNA here is from genome assembly GCA_964472695.1 of uncultured Flavobacteriaceae bacterium. Classification (GTDB taxonomy): domain Bacteria; phylum Bacteroidota; class Bacteroidia; order Flavobacteriales; family Flavobacteriaceae; genus Aquimarina. The sequence goes on along the minus strand of CAYYNF010000248.1, from coordinate 1,775 downwards.
TGAGTCGTTTATAGGGCAAACTTTAGAAGTTCTTATTGAAAAAGAGTCAAAAAAGTCTGATAAAGATTGGGGAGGACGTACTTCTCAGAATACGATGGTTGTTTTTCCTAAAGAGCACTACAAGGTAGGGGACTTCGTAAATGTAAAAATAAACGACTGTACAAGTGCTACACTTATTGGTGTGCCGATAGATTACTCTGATAATAACTAAATTAAAATGGGGAGAATAGTAATGTTACTAAATATTACTCCCCTTTTTAATTAATAATTTTAACATTAGATCAATCAAAAAGAGAAATATGGAATCTGTACAAGCAATAAAACAACGTTTTGGTATTATTGGTAATGACTTAAATTTAAACCATGCTATTGAAAAAGCAGTGCAAGTAGCTCCTACAGATATTTCTGTATTGATTACAGGTGAGAGTGGTGTTGGAAAAGAAAGTATACCTAAAATTATACACGCTCTTTCGCACCGAAAACATGGAAAACTTATTGCCGTGAACTGTGGTGCAATACCTGAGGGAACTATTGATAGTGAGTTGTTTGGTCATGAAAAAGGAGCTTTTACAGGGGCAACAAGTACACGAAGTGGGTATTTTGAAGAAGCTGATGGAGGAACTATTTTTCTTGATGAAGTGGGGGAACTCCCTTTAACTACACAAGTACGTCTTTTACGTGTGCTCGAAAATGGTGAATTCATGAAAGTAGGATCTTCAAAAGTGCAAAAAACCGATGCACGTGTTGTGGCTGCTACAAATGTGAAAATGCTAGAGGCTATCAAAAAAAATAAATTCCGTGAAGATCTATACTATCGATTAAGTACTATTGAAATTAATCTGCCTCCTTTACGACAACGTAATGGAGATATCCATTTGTTATTTAGAAAATTCGCTTCGGACTTTGCTACGAAGTACCAAATGCCTACAGTGAGGCTAACAAAAGATGCCATAGAGTTGCTTAATAAATATCACTGGCAAGGTAATATCAGGCAGTTAAGGAATTGTACAGAGCAAATATCAATACTGGAAAAGGATCGTATGATCAATAGTAGTAATCTTGAAAAGTACTTGCCAGAAAATCAGAAACAACTTCCTACAGTTATAGATGCCAATAACAAGGAAAGTGATTTTAAAAATGAGCGTGAAATTTTATATAAGGTACTTTTTGATATGAAAAGTGATCTTAATGATCTTAAACAATTAACTTTAGAGCTTATTAAAAATGGTAACACTCAACAAGTTCATAAAGATCATGAGGGGTTGATTAATAAAATTTATGGAAATGCAACAACGGATACAACTAATAACCCCCAACATTCTCCAATAGAAAAGCTTCCTTATCCTCAAACAAAGGTTTCTCAAGTGTCTAATACAGAAGATGAATATATAGAGATTATGGATTCCGAAATAACACCTGAAGCACATGCTAATAAATATCATTATATTGAAGAGGTTGAAGAGGAAGAGACGTTATCACTACACGATAAGGAATTGGAGTTGATACGTAAATCGCTAGAACGTCATAATAATAAACGTAAGGCAGCAGCAGAAGAGTTAGGTATAAGTGAACGTACACTTTATAGAAAAATTAAACAATTCAACTTATAATGAAACTGTTATATAAAATACTATTTCTGATAACTGCCACATTGACATTTGTTGGTTGTGGTATTTACTCGTTCAGTGGTATATCAATTAGTCCAGAGGTGAAAACATTTGAGGTTAAGAAGTTTAATAATGAAGCAGCGATAATTGAGGCGGGTCTTGATCGAA
>CAYYNF010000247.1:0-3549 GCA_964472695.1 uncultured Flavobacteriaceae bacterium | reverse complement strand
AGTCATCATAAAGCGTATAACTCATGTCCGCAGTTTGGCAATTGGCATTGGTCAGATCGTAATTTCCGACCAAAATATCCGAAATTGGGTCTTCGCCATCAGCAAACAAAAAGTGAATATTTAGGTCACGGGTATCGCCGTTCAAATCGAAATAACTCACCTGCTCGTTGTTGACATACACAAATAATTTCCCCTGACTACGCTCAATACGCACATGATCCTGACTAAGGTGATCGGCTAGGTTTTGCGTAGCATTTGGCGTAAGCAAACTATGCGTTTGCGTATCGGTTTTAATCGCATAATCAAAATCACTTGCCTGAGTCACTCCCGTACCAAAACTTAATCCGAGGTAGGTTTCTTGTAGTAATTTTTTGTAACGTACGATGCGGGTTCTATTAGTAATACCATAAGTACGTTCTTCCTCAATAATTTCCCCATAACCTTTGTCAATGCGGTATTCTAGGTAACTTTCCTGACTCAATTTCGGTAACAAACGTGCTACAGTTGCCTGTGTTTGCGTCGAAATACTATCCACTACCGTAAGTTTCCCTTCGTTCAGTTCCAAGTTATGCACCGCCGAAAGGTCTGCCATTTCAGTCACTGCACTTTCGTCGGCAGCCAAACAAATCACGTTTGTAGTTGTGGTACTTTGCTTGGCGTTTTGCGAGGCAATAATACGCCCCAAAGCATCGTAAGCAAAACGGGTTTCGCCTCCGTCAGGGGTATTTTGCCACACCAATTGGTTCAGCGAGTTGTAACGGTACTCGGTGATCATGTGGTGGTTTGGCAACAAATCGGTTTCCACGGTAGTACTATTACTGTCACGATGTGCGTTGATCAAGTCGTTTTTGGTCGCCAGTTCTTCTTCCGTAAATCGGTCTACGCCCTCAGGTGGTACGGTTTGTAACAGGTTACCTGCTTGGTCGTAGTAGTAGAGGGTGTATTGGTATTCTTTGTCTTGATAGCTTAACGTAATGGTTTCGTCTAGATTTTCCGTAGCTTGTTTTAGATAACCTTCGATAAAATCAGCACGTTTTTCTGATAAGAAATTCTCAAAACTTTCACGCTGGTACGCCGCTTTTACATTTTGAGTGAACTGCTCACAGTCGGTTTGTTCGGGTTGCGATATACTAAAATTGGCATTAATATCCACCGCAAAATCCGCATAAGAAGCAGGACAACGCACCTCAATATCCGATAAGCTAGGGATATTTTGATAAGCACCGTTAAAGAATAAGTCCGTAAATCCAGACCATTTCATTGTAGCGTTTGTGGTGTTGGTATACTCTACATAAGCATCAATAATATCAAGCATTCCTCGTGAATCAGGTGCTCCTTGGTAACCAAAACCAAATTCAGTATTTCCGAAATCACGAATACTAATATAGTTCGGGTGATCGGTTTTCACCATTTCACTACCCGAAAGTACACCACGTTGCTCCAAGAAATAACGGTAATCATCTACTAAATAAGCGTAGTAATTGACACAGAAATCTGTTTCACTAATAGCTTCTTCGTCGTCGTTAATTTCGGCTAATAGCTCTAAAAACACAGGGTACTTTTCCGTACAGCTCACTGGCGGCACAGGATTCGGAATACATGGTAAAGTACTCAGATTACAGCCGTGTGTGTCTAAGGCGAGATCTTCGGTGGTGTCTCTGAATTTGTAAGCACTTAAAGATTCATTTGTGAATTGTGTACATGACCCTCCATTAACTTTTTGGATTTGGATGTCGTCGATACACATGTAACTTATAACAGAATTTATCTCTCCATTTTGGAGATTTTGAGAATAAGGGGAGAATACTATAAAATATTCGCCAGAAGGTTGATTAAAGGTAAAATTGCTACTAAAATTAGACCATGTTTGACTTCCAAAACCTTGAAATGGCATCAAAGTAGAGCGTATCGTTTCTGTGTTATCATTATTAATGGAGACATTATACTGCATTTGTTGACTTTCATTAGAAGTTTCGCTTATATTAGTATCTAAGGTAGATAGGATATACATAAACCAACCTGCACTAATATTAGTTTGACCAGTTGGTTGTTGTACAAGTATTAGTCTTTCATCATTAATAGTTACATAACCTCCATTTAATTGCTCAAAAGATATGTTATAATCTATTCCATTTTCTAAATAAACTTGAGTGTGAATAGATTCAACATAACTCCTTGCTCCTAAAAAAACTCCTCCTTGGTTGGAATTATTAGACAGGCCAAAAACCCTTCCAGCAGGATTCGGAGTTAAATTTGCACCAGAACAAGCACCGCCAATACTTCCTCCTTGAGGTACGATCCAAGAATCAGAGCTAGCGATCTCTATCCACCCTGTTCCATTAAGATTTCCATTACCAAGAATACGACAACTACTGGGAGTTTCAGCACGATCAAAAGTACCGTCAACAACTAAGCAATTACCTCCTAAACTAGCCATAGTATTTACGTTATCACAACATAAGGTATTAATAAACAATCCGTCGTTTTTACGAATAGTTCCTTGTAAAACACTACCATTTTCTAATAAAATTTCTACCTGATGAGACACTACTTGTCCATCAGTATCTTGCTGATAATAACTATAAAAACGTTGAATACGATCATTAGTAGTGAGTTCACGATCTAAACTCAATTGCATGAGGTCTCCATTCCCTGTGTATATACGATAATCTCCATTATTTTCATAAGTCCAAGTAGGAGCATCCTCTTCAAAAAATATACTTAAATATCCTGTATTGTAACTATTAGAGTTTAACATCAAATTGACATTACCTCTATTAATATTATTACTATTTATCAACTCATTAAGCAGTTCACGCATTGCGTTATTAAAATCATTACGAATGCTACAACTTTGTCCTCCTGCACTTCCTGAACCTTCGAGGAGTACTTCACCAATTCCGTTATTTTCGGCAATAGAACACAATCCTATTTGGGCATTGGTGGTTCCTGTTAGGATAATTTCTAACGGTGTTTCTGGGTTGTTAAGGTCTTTTATACTGGCTAAAACATTAAAATGAAATAGTTCGGTATTAGCGTCGTAATGCTCAAAATACAAATGCGATAATCCCGTAATCTGCCAAGTACTGCCGTAGCTCCCCCAGTTTAATGTCATACGATTACTAAGTGCCGTTACCGAACTTTCGCTAATATTCAGTACAATAGGAGCATCTGTTCTTGTAACAGTTATCTCTAAACGATTACTAAAGGCTTCGGCGTTAATAGCTACCTGAGCTGTACCTGCATCACCGCCCATATTTTCGTACAAACGTAGTGGCAAATATTGTTCGTTATACGCATGTGTACCCAATGCCTGAGCACCTTTGTCTTCAAAAAAGGCATCCAAAAAGAATACTAAATCACGTGCTTTAGGACATTGTCCTGTCTCAATATACCAATCACGATTGATACTTTTTTGAGCTTCTTCGGATAGTTCCTTACGGGTGGCACTGCTGTCGTAATCCACATCGGCAGGTATAAAACGCTGTTCTTTGTCTTGGTAGTTTTCGGCATAGGTATCGTTACAAATACTAGCCGTATCCTGAATCA
>CAYYNF010000246.1:1983-3553 GCA_964472695.1 uncultured Flavobacteriaceae bacterium | reverse complement strand
AATCCATGTTATCACCATGTTTTTCTGCAAAGTCGTCAACCAATTGAGCATCTTGTTTTGAATATGATACTTCTTCACAAAATGAAAGTATAGACGGTGATAACCCTTCTTCTAACATATTCATTTCTAAAATCATTGCAGTAAAAAATTGTTGGGTATTACGCGATTTTTCTAAAAAATAATCTGTTTCTAAATCATATGTAATAAAGCTATTTTCTCTATTTGAAAAGGGAGAAAGATAAAAACCCTTTAAAATAGGAAATGAATAATCAATAAATATTGGAAGAATATTTGGAGGAAAAAAGTCAAACCCTTTTTTAAAAGAATTGTAATTTTCTTTTAAAAAAGGTATTCTTATCTCCTCTTTGAATAGTGATATAATACTTTTGTCTACTCCTAGAGATTCTAATATTTTTATAGCATGTATCATTTAGTTCGATATTGGTGTACTGTTAATAGGTATTACGTGTTCAGGTGCAATTGGATCTACAAATTTATTATTACCCGATGATGTTGCATCATGTATTAACTCATGAATTTCTCTACTTACAGGTTCAGTTAAATTACTTGGATTAGTAATCTGATCAGGATAATTACTTTTAGGGTAATTCCAATGATGTATCTCTCCCTCGATCTTCAATCCTACTTTCTCCGCTTCTATTCTGAAGCGTTGTCTTACATAAGAAAATGTTTCTGCGAGTTCATCATTAGTCATTTGGGTTCTATTTTCAAGCTTTTCTAGATATCTTTTAAATTTATTACTTCTCGAAGAAGAAGCAAGTTTTTTTAAATTATCATTCCATATTTTTAGTAACTCAGGTTTCTCAGCTAGAGTTTTTACTCCAAAATCAGCAGGTTTAAAACCTCTAACTCTTAATATAGATTGCCTAACCTCTGCGACGCTAGCATTTGGGTAATCATCTAGGTACTTGGCTGCTTTTTCTAATTCATCTGGATTGTTTTTTAGTACTAAACCTGCCTCATCAAGCTTACTCCATGCCTTTTCTAAGTTAGCTCTTTCAGTAGCATCTGCTGCATTATCAAAGAGTTGTTTTAGTTCGGTATTATTATCTAGTTCCGTTTTTAAGGCTGTAGGTAAGCTTTCAAGCCAGTCATTTGCATTATTTTTTCCTAGGTTTAGTCGTTTCCAGTCGTCAAAGCTATCTGCTTGTTTTATGCTATTAGATAACTGATCTACATCTAACTTATTATCCTTCATGTATTTATTTACACTCTTGATATCATCTAGATTCTTTATATTTTTTTCTAAGCCTCTAACACCTGCCTTATCCAAGGCTTCCCAAGCATCAATTAAATCAACATCTCCATCATCAATAGCTTTCGTAAATGCTTCACCAAAATCTGTAGATTCATCAGTTGCATTTTTAAACCTATCCCATTGGCATTGTGCATTGCTTACAATGCTTAATAGTGTGAATAGGAATACAAATAATAATTTTATATTTCTTAACATGACTACTCTGTTTTACTTACACTCAAAACTTTTAATCCTCTCTAAAGCATCTGAGTTATTTTTAATTTTATTACTTACACCTGCATCATCAAGTTT
>CAYYNF010000246.1:0-1883 GCA_964472695.1 uncultured Flavobacteriaceae bacterium | reverse complement strand
ATCTAAATTTTGTTCATCTACTATTTCAGAATCGTGATTATCAGAAATCTGAATATTTAAAATTTGTTCATCTACTGTATTTGGATTAGATATTAGAACAGGAACAACACTACTTAATAAATTAAAAGGCTCAGATTCATAAAAAATCTCTCCTTGGTCTACATAACGACCTGATCCAAGTTCTCGAGCCTCAAAAATCACACTAGACTTAATATTGTCCGTAAATCTATATTTAACATAAAAAGCTGTCATATAAAGGTCTTGATTCACCTGCCTTATTGGTACATACCCAGGTATAGCGTATTCAAATGAGTTTATGGTCTGTGTATTGAACAAACTTTGATATCTAACAGCCCATTGGCCTAAAAGTAGTTTTTTGAAGCTCACTTCATGTGTATCACCACCTAAGGATTCAGGTGATACATCTATGCCAAAAAACTTAAGTTTAATATCCATATCGGCATAATCATCAATCAATTGTATTAAAAGTGGTCGGCTATTAATAGTCGTTGTTTCTAAATATGTATGAAGAGTACCAATATCCTCTACACTATTGAAACTAGCAATGAGTTTTAAAATAGTTTTTTCTATTACTTTTTCTTCTTCATTACTTGAGCTAACAATATTTTTTATATGTTCACATCTTTTGGTAGGTGTGATGTCTTTTGAAACATCACTTACTGATACCATATCACACCAATCGTATATTGAAAAAAGAGGACATAAGTAGTTTCTACTAGATTGTGGTACTTTATACAACAGTGAAACTACTGTGTTTTTATTGATAATCGTCTTTTTTGCAATATTCTTAATGTGATTTTCTCTTGCAGATACAGGTATGTCCAAAGCAATGATGTTTTTGGGCATAATTCTACACCATTCATCTAAGGTATAAAGCTTCATCAGTTCTTTTCTATCAGTTTGAGGAATAGTACTGAGGATTTCATTTACTTCTGATTTTGGAAAGTATCCCGTAAAGGATATAACCCTATCAAAATATAACTTGGCTTTGTCAAAATTCTTTTCAATCAATTCATCTTGCACCTTTTTTAATCCGAAGTCTATTACATCTCTAAACAGTATTCCCCTATCTAAGGCGTCACCTTGTGCCTCCATGATTTCACCAAGAAAGGCATTGAATACTTCGTAAAACTCAAATCGTATAATGATACCTATTTCTCCCTTGTCATTTTTCCAATAAATAGAAAATGCTATATCTTGGGTTACATCTTTATATCTTGGAGAAGGAAACTTAAAATCAGTAGGATCTGATTTTTGAGGTATTTTCAAATCACTTAAGAAACTAACATAAGCTTGTTTCATCACTATTGGATTAGCGTGATCGACATGTATGCTTAATACGTGGTTGTCATATGTCTTATTATGCGTTGTAGACGGTTTCCACTTTTCATTAGCTGTAACACTAACTAGTTTATTGTATTGCCAAGGTATAGATATTGGTTCACTACTGTTTACTGCCAACCTAAGTAATTCATTAGCAGGTAAGGCTCTATTAGACATTGAAATTCTCTGTGGACTTGAAAATGAACTTGTTTTTTCGCCATCTAATAACGCTAGGGTATAATCAGTCACCTCTTGTTCATATGCTTCACTATAATTATCATCTTCTACATGAATACTTCTTTTAACTGAGCCTGGTATATTGAGCCAGTAAATATTTACATACTTATATTCATTATTTAACCCCTTTGGTCTTCCACCATTAGCTCTTGCTATATAGTTTTCATCGCTTAAATCTTGACTGTAAGATACATTCACAAAAACCTTTCTTCCTTTCGCTTCTTCTTCCGCCAAATATTCTTCTAACCTCATTTCGACACTATCTCTATGCTCCAAGGGCACATAAGGACTGATATAGTAAT
>CAYYNF010000245.1:0-3567 GCA_964472695.1 uncultured Flavobacteriaceae bacterium | reverse complement strand
CTGATCTTTTAAACTCTTGTACCCCTACCAATGCAAGCTGGAATGGACATAATGCATCGGGTTGGAAAAAGGATATTTTAGCCATTAATGGCTATGATGAACGTATGCAATATGGAGGTGAAGATAGGGACCTTGGCGAGCGTTTGTTTCACCTAGGCATTAAAAGTAAACAAATACGCTATACGGCTATTTGTGTACACTTGGACCATGAAAGAGGCTATGTAAACACCGAAGCTTTGGCTAAAAATAAAGCCATACGAGACCATAATAAAAAACACAAAATCATTCGAACAGATTTTGGTATCACAAAACTGTAGGATATCTTATACCAATTGGTAGCATACAAAAAAACCGTGAAATAATCATTTCACGGTTTTTTATTTTTTAAAGCTTGTTTAAACAAGCTCTAAGCAATTGTTTAAACTATTGGCTTCATTGCAGTCATAGCCTCACGTAATTCTTCTCCAATGATTTCAATTGGATGATTACGTATTGCAGCATTTACATTGATAAGCAACTGGTTATTCACACCATTACCGTTATCTTTTGCGTAAGCCTTTCCAATTACGCTAGTATCAATATCCTTCATAAAGTCTTCTAAAAGAGGTTTACAAGCATGATCGAATAGGTAACAACCATATTCTGCAGTATCAGAAATCACACGATTCATTTCAAATAATTTCTTACGAGCAATAGTGTTTGCAATAAGTGGTGTCTCGTGAAGTGACTCGTAGTATGCAGACTCTTCAATGATTCCTGCTGCTGTCATCGCCTCGAAAGCTAATTCTACACCAGCTTTTACCATAGCTACCATAAGTACGCCATTATCATAAAATTCTTGCTCAGTAATTTCTACATCACCAGCTGGAGTTTTCTCAAAGTTAGTCTCTGCAGTTGCTGCTCTCCAAGCAAGTAAGTTTTTATCATCATTTGCCCAGTCTTCCATCATTGTTTTTGAGAAATGACCTGAAATAATATCATCCATGTGCTTATTAAAAAGCGGTCTCATAATATCCTTAAGTTCTTCTGAAAGCTCAAAAGCTCTTACCTTAGCAACATTGCTAAGTCTGTCCATCATGTTGGTAATTCCTCCATACTTTAAACCTTCTGTGATGGTTTCCCATCCAAACTGGATTAATTTTGAAGCATAACCTGCATCAATTCCTTTTTCAACCATTTTGTCAAAACAAAGAATTGATCCTGTTTGTAAAAGTCCACAAAGAATAGTTTGCTCTCCCATTAAGTCAGACTTTACCTCAGCAACAAAAGACGACTCTAATACTCCTGCACGGTTTCCACCTGTAGCTACTGCGTAAGCTTTTGCCTCAGCAAGACCACGTCCCTGTGGGTCATTCTCTGGGTGTACTGCAATAAGAGTTGGTACTCCAAAACCTCTTTTATACTCTTCTCTTACCTCTGAACCTGGGCATTTTGGTGCTACCATAATTACAGTAAGATCCTCACGAATTTGCATTCCTTCTTCCACGATATTGAAACCATGAGAATAAGAAAGTGTTGCTCCTTTTTTCATTAGCGGCATCACTGCTTTAACCACATTGGTGTGCTGCTTATCAGGAGTAAGGTTAATAACAACATCTGCAGTTGGAATAAGTTCTTCGTAAGTACCGACATTAAATCCATTAGAAACTGCATTGTTATATGAAGCTCTTTTTTCCTCAATAGCTGATGGTCTTAAAGCGTAAGAAATATCCAAACCAGAATCTTTCATATTAAGTCCTTGGTTAAGCCCTTGTGCTCCACAACCTACAATTACAATTTTTTTACCTTCCAATGCAGTTGTACCTTCTGTAAACTCAGAAGCATCCATAAATCTACACTTTCCTAACTGATCGAGCTGGTCTCTTAGAGACAATGTGTTAAAATAATTTGCCATTATTTTCTTTAGTTTAGAATTTTAATGCAAATATACTATTTCCTAGGAATGTTTTTTGAGAATAGATCTATTTAGTATGACTAAGAGCTATTCAGAAATATTTTTAAACGTAATTTTTAATAATTAACCCATTCTTCTTGATCTTGGTTTCCTTACAGGACCTTTTAATTCTTTTGGTTTTTTACGAGATGATGGTGTAGGAAATGATGGAGAACTCGTTGCTTTTCGAGTTGATGATTTTTGAGCATTAGACATTACAGTACGTTTATTAGGCAATCTTTTTTCTTGCTGTGCTGTACCTCTTTCCAACTGTGATTTAATATTACTAATAAAATTATCTGAAAATTTGGCAAATTCTAATAATTCTGGAGAAGGTACCGTATTTTGTACATAATTATTAATATGAAATTCTAAGGAATCTAAGGCTGATTCTAATTCAAGCCTAGAAGAATCAGAGAAATTCGTCTCTTTACATTTTATTAATCTGTCACTTACAATATCAAAAAGTAATTTTAAATCTAATTGCTCTGAAACAATTCCACCCAAAAAAATATCAATATACATGTCTTTATCTCTAAAATTTCTGACATCTTTCACAGGCTCTAACACTCCATCTTTCTCTTCCCACACCCTAAATTTACCTTGACTATCATTACCATGATGATAAACAGGGGTGTTATCTAATTCCGTATCCCCTTTAGAAGGTCCACGTTCTCTAATTTTACCTCTACGATAAAAATCTCTACGAATCTCTTTCCTAGTACTAGATGAAGGTGCTAATTCTTCAGTAGTAATACTTTGAGAAGCATCTTCACTTTGTAATAGGATTTCTTCTTGTGAGTTAGACTTAGCAGCATCAATAGCTGAACTACCCTGACCGAAACCATCTTTGGATTTTTTGAACTTATTATTTTTACTTTTTATAAATTCCAAAAATTTATTAATCATATCGTAAATATTAATGAGAGCTTGTTTAAACGGAATACAAACTGTAATTCAAAAGTTTAAAGTTTTGGTTTACTTTTTAATGACGCGTATATCGAGATATGTAAGTCTTTTTAAAGTAATTCAAGTTCTTAAAATTTTGAATTATAGGAAGTAATGAGTTTAAACAAGCTCTGAATTGGATATTCTTTCCAATAACTATTTGAAAGCTTGTTTAAACGGAATGCAATATCATTTATAGTCTACGTTTGCTCGAACGTTTCAGTCCTCTAGATGGAGTAGCCGATCGTTTATTTACTGTTGTTTGATCGGTGTTCTTACCTTGTTTTATCTTTTCCATTTTTAATTTTTCTTTCACTGCAGTGATAACTTTTGCTGCATGTTCCATAAATTGAGGACTTTGCGGTTGCTGTGAATTTTCTAAATAAAACTCCAAAGTATCCAGAGAGGATTCAAGATTTAAAATAGTGTCTGTAGAATAGTTTTTAAGTTCCGCTTCTAATATTCGCTGTTGTACAATATTTAGTAAATTCTGAAGATTAACTTGTTCTGAGGTGATTCCTTCTCCGATAAATAAAACTGCACCATTTTGATTCGTGAGAGAAGTATAATCAGTCACGAAATTTCTTTGCTCCCCCTCTTGCTGCCATACAGCTACTCCTTGATCAGTATGCATAAAACGTAAATCAGAGGTTCTGTCTAATTCGGTATCCCCTTTAGAGGGGCCA
>CAYYNF010000244.1:0-3595 GCA_964472695.1 uncultured Flavobacteriaceae bacterium | reverse complement strand
TCGTTTGTATGCTTCGGTAGTTAATAAAGCTTATTTTAAACTAGGAAAGCTAAACACCTTAGCTTTTGAAGGTTTTAAGAAGAACTTAGATGAACAGTTTATTTTTACAGGTTTTTTTGAAACGGATAAGTTAATAGGGTTTACTACAGCAATACATACACAGGAGACTATAGAAGCATTTCATATCGGCTTTGAAGAGAAATATAAAAAGTCCCATTCTATTTATCAACGTATGTTGTATTATTTCGTAGAGTTGGCCATAGACAAGAAAGCAACACGTTTACAGTTAGGTAGAACTTCTGAAACAATCAAAAGTAATTTAGGAGCTACACCTTTATCAATGAAACTGTATATTCGCCATCGTAATCGTTTCTTAAATTGGTTGTTAAGTCCTATTCCATCTTATATAGAACCCAATGACTTTGAACAGAGAAACCCTTTTAAAAGAAAATAAATGGATTCACTTACTCAAATAGTGCTAGGAGCTTCTGTAGGGGAAGCTTGTTTAGGTAAAAAGATAGGTAATAAAGCGATATTTTGGGGAGCTATAGCGGGTACAATCCCTGATCTAGACGTAGTCATAGGTTGGTTTACAGACCAATTAACCGCAAATGAACTACATAGAGGCTTTTCTCATTCTATTCTCTTTTCGGTACTTTTTTCTCCTCTATTTGGTTATTTAGTTCATAGATATTACAAAAAGTTAAAAACCACTTGGAGGGATTGGGTAAAGCTGTTTTTTTGGGGAATGCTTACACATCCTTTATTAGATGCTTTTACAACTTGGGGAACACAATTGTTCTGGCCTTACGACTATAAAATAGCTTTTAAGAGTATATTTGTAGTTGATCCTCTCTATACAATACCTTTCTTATATTGCTTACTAGTAGCAATGTTTTTTAAACCTAAAAATCCGAAAAGAGCACGTATTAATAATTTTGGAATTTACATTAGCTCTGGATATTTACTATTAACGCTATTATTAAAATGGCATACTTATACCATTTTCCAAGAAGGTGCAGAAAAACAAGGAATTCCTTTTGAAAGTATACAAACTAAGCCCACACCATTTAATATAATACTTTGGAATGCTAATATTAAAACCGAAGATGCTTATTACATAGGAAATTACTCATTATTAGATAAGGGACATGACATTGATTTTGTAAAATTTCCAAAAAATTTAGATTTAGCGATGTCAATTTATAAGCAACCAACTTTTCAAAGACTTGTAAAATTATCAGAAGGTTGGTATACTTTGCAAAAAAAAGATGGGAAACTTTACTTCAATGATTTACGTTTTGGTGTAATGGATGTAAACTTAAAAGATGATGTGTTTGTATTTAGATATGAACTAAAAGATAATGACCAAGGAACTTTAGAAGCAATACAGAGTAGCCCTGACCCTAAATTAGTAAAGCCTTTAATAGAAAAACTATACAAGCGGGTTTTAGGGAAGCATATCAATTAATAAATAGTTCGTATAATTTTGAATTCATTCTATTAAAAAAGGAACTTTAATTTAGAAAATTAAAGTTCCTTTTTTAGTACTTACAAAACACTTAGTTTTCAAAAGAATGACTTTTAAGAAATTTAAAATAAACTTCATTATTACTTCTTAGAATACTAAGGTATAAGATTTTAGATTATTTTTTAGAATCTTCCTCTAATTTGGCAGACAGTTCTGCAGAAATTGCTGATTTATCGAAGTTCAATTTCCCAGCAGGGGTTTCTAGAACAACAATATTTTTGCTTTCTATTATATCTAAAATTTTTCCATGAAGTCCTGATTTTGTAATTACTTTCTTACCTTTCACAAGTCCTTCTTCAAATTCTCTTTCTTTTTTCTGTCGTTTAATTTGTGGACGTATCATAAAAAAGAATACGACTACAAACATTCCTATAAGAGGAATAAATGGTGTGTTTGGTTCCATTTATCTAATAATTATTTTGCTTCACCAGCTTCTTTAGCGGCTTGTTCAGCCTCTCTTTTAGCTTTAGCTTCAGCTCTTCTTTTTTCTCTTTCAGCTTCTTTTTCAGGATCAGGAGTTACCATAGCTTTAATTTTGATACGTTCTTGTCCTGATTCTGTGTTACAAGTAATTGTAACTGTTTTCTGCTGTCTGTTAGGCTTTCCATTAGAGTTGAACTTTACTAACATTTCAGCTTCCTCTCCTGGTTGGATAGGCTCTTTAGGGTAACTAGGCACAGTACATCCACAGCTTCCTTTAGCATTAGTAATAATTAATGGAGACTTACCAGTATTTTTGAACATAAATTTATGCTCAACAACATCACCTTCATTAATATTTCCAAAGTCATGTTCTGTTTCAGTAAATTCCATAACAGGTAAATCACCTACTTTAGCATCTCTTTCTGCTGCTTCAGTAACTTTTTCACCATCTACTTTTTCTGATGCATTTTGTTTACAAGAAAATAGACTTAATGCTAAAAGTCCAGAAGCGATTAAAATCCCTTTTTTCATAGTTTTATAGTTTCTAAATTTGGTTTAAAATTACTATTTTTTTTTTGATTATAGTAGACCTCTTCCTATTTTATTTATCTGTCCGCTCTCAATACCTTCTTTAGATATTTTATCTAATACACCATTAATAAAGATCTTACTTTTCGGAGAACTATAATCTTTAGCAACTTCAATCCATTCATTAATAGTGACCTTAGTAGGTATAGATGGAAAATACCAAAACTCACATATTCCAGAGGTAATAATTAATCGGTCCAATACATCAAGACGTTCCTTATCCCAGTTAGGAGTTTTATCACTAATAGCTTCATCTAATTTTACTTCATGTAGTTTCGCTTTTCGTAATAAATCGACTCCAAACTCTAGATCACTTTTATCTTTTACTAATCTAGGTAAGGGCTTTTCATCATCTTGATCTTCTTTAATTTTATTTAAGTAGTTTACTACATAAGTATTTATTAAAGGAATGTCATCTGTCCAAGAAATACATTTATCAGTAAGGTAGTCGTATAATTTCTCATTCTCTACAATAATATCTTTAAACACCTGCACAATAAATTTGCGATGATGACTAAAGGTATCCTCTTCACTTTCTAAGTATTCTTTATAGAAATCACTTTCGATAAGCTCCTTATGTAATATATTGATGTATTCACTGTCAAGTTTCCAGTAATCTAACTCAAGACGCTCTGTTAGATCACAAAGCTCTTTGTTTTCCTGAAGAATTTTTAACACAGGATTTTCTACAAACTTACGATTAGGTTTTTTGTCGAGTTTTGTTGCAAGCCGTTTTTGTCTATTTATTTCCATTACTGATTCGCTATAGTCGCGAATAGCACCTAGAATTCCTAGGTTTACTATAAATAAACTTCTTACTTGTTGATAACTATTTTTTAAAAACTTGACTTCAACATCAATTTGATCACTATCTCTTTGCTTCATAGCATATAGAGATTGTATTACTTTTACACGGATGTGTCTTCTTGTGAGCATAAAATAAAGAACGCTAAATTATTCCTGCAAAAATATTATAAATTAATGAATATCTAAACTTAAAATTGTGGGAACTCTAAGTTAACTTATGTAAAACTGATTTTTAAATTACTAACT
>CAYYNF010000243.1:0-3636 GCA_964472695.1 uncultured Flavobacteriaceae bacterium | reverse complement strand
ATTGTAATGGATAAATATCCATAGGCATTACATTTTCGTAACTTCCAGTTACTACAAATGCTCTATGCTCTCCATTTGTATTTGTGTTTAAGCTATATTTCTTGTTAGGGAATAACCATGAAAAAGTTAAAGCTCTTGATGGAGAGATTTTATTGAAAATAGGCTTATTCCACCCGAAGAACTCGTAGTCATTACCTTCAGGAATCACAGAAATGGTGTTATGATAATACCCTAAGTGACCATCAGGCTTAACATTATCTCCGGTAAGCACATCTCCGCTAATTACTCTGATATTACCTTCATCATGCACTCCTCCGTCATAAACAACTGAAGAAACTTGAGCTCCAATTTTAGTAACGTAATATTTTGGCGCCTTAACTGAAGAACCTGCTAATGCTACTAAGCGTTCTGCATTATACTTTCCTGTTAATAACAACTCCCCTATAATGATCAAATCTTGAGGATTTACTACCCACACGACTTCTCCTTTATTAATTGGATCTACCTTTGCTATCTGAACACCAACATTTCCAGCTGGGTGTGGTCCGCTAACATTATGAACAGTTACATTGTTTAGTTTCGCTAATGGAGAATTTCCATTTTTACCCACTGAAACATGAACTGATCCTGAAGTTAACTTACTTAAAGCGTTTATTGCAGTTTGTAACTCATTTTCTTTTCCTTGTAAAACATAATCGCTATCTGCTGCTAACGGAGCAGTAGTATATCCAGAAATAAAAATTGCCTTAGGGGCAACCTCTGGATTAGCAATTACATCATACGGACGTTGCTTGATAAAAGGCCAACACCCTGATGCTAATAAATGAGATTTGATTTCTTCACCACTCATGGCATTCACATCTTTAGCTCCGTGGTCAACATATTGTTGATCTTTATCCGCTAATATTTTGAATGCTAATATTTTTCTTTTCGCTCCTCTAACAATTTCAACAACCTCTCCACTCACTGGTGAAGGGAAAAGCATATTTTCGTTAGATTTAGAATGGAAAATGGGTTCGCCGGCTTTTACTTCTGTACCTTGCTTAGCAATAACTTTTGGTACAATCCCGTGAAAATCGTCAGGCTTAATTGCAAAAACATTACTCCTTGTGGCATTTGTAGTGGCTTTTTCAGCCTCTCCCACAAGTTTAATGTCTAAGCCCTTTCTGATACGAATGTCTTTGGACATATTTGTAGTTATGTGATTTAACTTTAAAATTTGCCAAATTTACTAATTAAAACACGCACCTGAAAGTTGCTGATGTTTTAAGATAATTATTTATATCCATTCTAAATAACTATGTTTTCTTTTACATGTACACACCTTTAAACAAGGCACACTTTTTGTTTATATTTACGCCCTTACTAACAATTAAAGATTACAAACAAGTTGACATCTAAACTTCTTTTCATACTAGTATTTTGCTATTGCCAAATCCTTTTTTCACAACAACCTGAACAGCAAATAACGCCACCTGAATACATCAAAACTATTCAGCTTACAGGAGGAGACTCGCAATATGCAGGAACACCAATCATAAAACTAGGAAGCCCTCTGCGATTAACATTTGACGATATCACCGGTGAAGAAGCGGATTACTATTACAGAATCAAACACTATAATTTTGACTGGACACCCTCTCAACTGTATAAAAACGAATACCTAGAAGGATTTGATGAAACTCGAATTTTAGATTATGAAAACTCCTTTAATACCCTTCAGATTTATAGCCATTACCGATTAACCATCCCTAACCAAGACATCGATAGATTAAAAGTAAGCGGCAACTATATGATTGAAGTATATGATAGTGATGATGAAATTGTGTTTTCTAGAAAATTTATTGTTTATGAAGACATTACTCGAATAAAAGCATACACTAAAAGATCTAGAGACCTAGCATATATTGACACCAGACAATCAGTCCAGTTTGAAATCAACTCTCCAAACACAATTCTTAGAGACCCAAAAAGAAACCTTAAAGTTTTAGTACTACAAAACAATGACCTCAACACAGCTATCGACAATCTTGTTCCGCAATTTACTATTGCAAACAACCTAGTGTATAAATATGATGTAGAATCCAGTTTTGATGCAGGTAATGAATTTATAGCTTTTGACAGCAAAGAAGTCAGAACATCCACAGTGAACATAAAACATGTGGAGTTAGAAGATTTATATCATCATTACCTATTTGTAGATGCAGTTCGCGGTAATCGCCCATACACATACAACCCCGATATCAATGGTAATTTTGTAGTTAGAAATTTAACTGCAGATGATAGCAATGTAGAGGCCGATTATGTATGGATGCACTTTTCATTAGGCTGCTATGAACCTTTAGGGAACAATGAGCTACATATTTATGGAAACTTCAATAATTACACTATTAATGAAACCACAAAAATGACTTTTGACAAAAGTAGCAAACTCTACACCAATGAACTCTTGATCAAACAAGGATTCTATAATTACAAATACGTTTTAGTAAGCCCTGACAACACTATAGATACAGGATTTATAAGTGGTAATTTTGATGAGACGGAAAATGAATATACCATTATTCCATACTATAGACCTCCAGCGGCAAGGTACGATAGAGTAATTGGCAAAGGAACTGCTAACTCTAGAAATATTACGAACTAAAAAATTATAATTACAAACAAAACATCTGCTGGAAAACACTTGCCTTAAAACAAGATTAAATTTTAGTGTTTAGCACCAAAAAAACCGCTCTCTAACAAATTCAAAACTCTTGTTAAATTTCTGATTATAAAGCAAATATTTGTTATTTTAGCACCAAAGGGGACAACAAAAAAAGAATATTATTTTCACTTGTATTTTTAACTAGTTATGGTACAGCAAATTACCAGAGGTATAAAGATTTCGGTGGACACCACCTTTGAGGGTACGTTTTACAAAAACTACAAGATTCACTTTGCTTTTGGCTATCAAATCACCATTGAAAATCAGAGCAAAGACTCTGTTCAACTAACTTCAAGATTTTGGGAAATCAAAGATGCTCTAAACAATACTGAGATTGTTGAAGGCGAAGGTGTAATAGGCAAAAAACCTGTACTAAAACCCGGAGAATCTCACACCTATAGTAGCGGATGCCTTTTAAGCTCTCCCTTTGGCGCAATGAAAGGTTACTACAACATGGTTAATTTTACTTCTACTCGAAAATTTAAGGTAACTATACCAGGATTTAAACTTAGTGCTCCTTTTGCGCTGAATTAATATTATTTTTTAGCAAGGTCAAATCGTATTTTTCGATCCTCTTGGAGGACGTGACAATATTTACAATTAGAATCATAAATAAATTGATAGGATTTAGAACTATCAAATTGACCTGTCCTATCTTCAAAATACCCTCTAAAATCTTCTTTACCGCAAGCAGTATATCTAATGATTTCATAGAATCCATCTTGTATAGCACCAAAGTCAAAATACGCACTACTTCCTATCCCTTTAAGCAAATGCGCCTTATCTAATGCCTTACTCACTTCAAAATGAGTTGATGAATTTGCCTGCGGAATATTCTTATCAAAATAATTGGTTATATTTTCTTTAAAAGCTGATCCTTGATATAGCGTAACTTTCCCTTCGCTTACCTCATAAACTGGATTATTAAC